>WFNQ01000231.1 GCA_015488565.1 Thiomicrorhabdus sp. | reverse complement strand
CTACTCTGAAACCACCCAAACCCGAAGTGATGCCGCAAAACGTGAAGCAGTAATTAAAAAGATGCTTAAAGCGGATAAAGAAGCGTTGGTGGCACATTTTTAAACGAAATGATGCAAACGGTTGCAATCTTGTTCGTTATGAAGGGCTTAACACTCCGGTTTTTACCCCCCTCTTTTTCTTCTCTTCATGTTAGCTTTTTTTCTTAGCCGTGGTCGTTACTTTTTTAGCGGCGGGTTTTTTAACGACTTTCTTTTTTGCCGCAGGCTTCTTGACCGTGGTTTTTTTGGTCGAGGCCTTTTTTACGGGTGCTTTTTTTGTTGTCTTTTTCTTAGTGATGGCTTTTTTCGCCGTCGCCTTCTTAGCAGGGGCTTTTTTCTTCGCACCAGCTCGCCCGCGTTTCTTAGGCTCAGGCGCTTCGTCTAGGCGCTTTTGACACTCTTCAAGACTGAGTTCTAACGCCTCTTCGTCTTTGGCAATTTTGGCATTCTTTTTGGTGGTAATGTCGGTGATATAAGGCCCCCAGCGACCTTTTAGAATTTTGACATCGGTGCCTGTAAAGGTTTTGATGATTTTATCGGCATCGGCCTGAATTTTGGCTTCAATGAGGGCTATTGCTTCTTCCATCGTAATTTCGAGTGGATTAAAGCCTTTCATAGGGCAGTATTTTTTGACGCCGTATTCTAAGTAGGGGCCAAAAGGCCCTTGCTTAGCAATGATGATTTGACCTTTTTCGACTTCAAAAACGGAGCCGTCTACAGCGGTGGCTTTAAAGGATTCAGGCATTTCACCGACTTCCCTAGGCAGTTTGAACAACTCTAATGCATCTTCTAATTTGAGTAAGTCCATTTTTTGCCCAGGCATGAGGCTGGCAAAAACGGGCTTTTCATCGTTTTCACCATCACCTGCTTGCACATAGGGGCCAAATCGTCCAATTTTAACAAACATCGGTTTGCCACTTTCAGGGTGGTTGCCCAATAGTCGGGATTGCCCTGCTTCTTCACGAGAGACTTCTTCGGCGGCTTCGACTTTTGGGTGGAATTTTGTATAAAATTCATCGAGCATGTCTTGCCATTGCAATTTTCCTTGGGCAATGACATCAAATTTTTCTTCTACTTTGGCGGTAAATTGATAGTCAAGTACATCGCCAAAGTGTTTGGTTAAAAAGTTGGTGACAATGCCTGCAATATCGGTTGGGAATAGTTTGTTTTTTTCACTGCCAGCCATCTCAGTCAAGCTTTCGGCAGCAACCGTGCCATTTTCTAAGGTGATTTGACGATACTCACGTGGCTTTCCTTCGCGGTCCTCTTTGACAACGTAACCTCGCTGTTGCACGGTATCAATGGTCGGGGCGTAGGTGGAGGGACGGCCAATGCCCATCTCTTCTAGGGTACGTACTAGGCTGGCTTCATTGTAACGGGCTGGCGCACGGCTAAAGCTTTGTCGGGCGCTGAGTTGCTCTACACTGAGTGCTTGGCCTACGGTCATGGGTGGCAGTAAGCCTGAATCATCTCCAGAACCAAAGTTGTAGACTTTTAGAAAACCTTCAAAGGTAACCACTTCGCCTTTCGCGGTGAATTTATCGTTGGGGAGCGTGTCAATGCCAATATCTACCGTGGTGCGTTTTAATTGGGCATCGGACATTTGTGAGGCAATGGCTCTGCGCCAAATCAGTTGGTATAGGCGTTGTTCATTACGCTCCCCCGTGACTTGATCGACATTAAAGTCGGTTGGGCGAATCGCTTCATGCGCTTCTTGTGCATCGGCTTTTTTGGTTTTGTAACGCTGAACGTGACTGAATTCTGAACCGTAGTTTTTGATAATAGTTTGTTTGGCTTGCTCGATGGCGGTTTCAGACAAGTTGAGAGAGTCTGTTCGCATGTAGGTGATTTTTCCAGCTTCGTATAAGCGTTGAGCAACCACCATGGTTTGCTTGACTGAAAACCCTAATTTTGACGCCGCTTCTTGTTGTAGTGTTGAGGTAGTAAAGGGTGCTTTTGGGCTTCTTTTTGCTGGCTTTTCTTCCAGAGAAATAACGGATAAATTGGCTTTGGCAACGGCGTCTAAAAAGGCGGTGGCCTCTTCTTCAGTTTTAAAGGTTGCGGTGCGCTTTACATCCAGTTTTCCGACAGTTTTTTGAGTCTTATCCAGTAAGTTTAATATACCTTGGACTCGAAAAACAAAATTGGATTCAAAGGCATCGACTTCGCGTTCACGCTCAACAATCAAACGAACTGCAACCGACTGTACACGCCCAGCAGAAAGGCCTGAACGAATCTTTTTCCATAAAATAGGGGAGAGTTCAAACCCAACAATTCGATCAAGTACACGGCGGGCTTGTTGGGCATCTACTACGTCCATATTGACGGTACGGGGTTCGGCAACGGCTTTTTGAATGGCAGGTTTGGTAATCTCGTGAAATACGATGCGTTTGGTGGTTTTAATGTCTAATTTTAAGGCTTCAGCAAGATGCCATGCAATGGCTTCTCCCTCGCGATCCTCATCCGTTGCCAACCATACGGCCTCGGCAGTTTTGGCTACTTTTCTTAGTTCTGCCACGGTTTTCTTTTTATCGGGCGATATTTCGTAAGTGGGTTCAAAGCGATTGGCTAAATCAATGCCCATGCCTTTTTTTTGCATATCCCGAATATGGCCATAACTGGATAATACGGTAAAGTCCTTGCCTAAATATTTTTCAATGGTCTTAGCTTTTGCTGGAGACTCCACGATTACCAAGTTTGTCATAGGTGTTTTGCCTTGCTTAATTTAATTTGTTTGGAATGGCTGAAAAAAAGTTCGACCCTTTTTTAAGGGTGCAAAATTTTTTTGTATTTTGCAAATACTTAATGCATTTTTTTCTTAAAAAGTATTTTAAGTCGATTAAAACCAATGTAATTACGTATTTATTTTATATTTTTACCTATAAGTACTAACGTTAAGACTTATTTTAGATTAAACTGCATGCGTGTTGTCGGTAGAATACCCACTAGTGAGCCCGTCTGAGAAAGAGACAGAAGGTTTTCACTTCCAGAAGTAGATATTTAACCCAAATCCTTACCTAGATTCGTGTTTCTAGGTAAGGATTTGGGTTTAAGAGATGTTATAAAAATAAGGAAGCGTGTGCTTAGTTCTCATAATGTTAGTATGCAATCGATTTCAGTGCTGATCATTGGTGCAAATGATAGCTCAGAGCGTGCCTTGCGTGCAAAGTTAGCTGGTCAACCTGTTAAACTTACCTTTGTGGACAACGTTTATGAGGCAAAGCAGTGCATTCTTCAAGATGTTTCTTCCCTTTATGACGCGTATTTATTTGATAACAATGATCGTTATGTTGAAAATTTAGCTTTATTAAAAGCGCTTAAAAAAAATGGACAGTACTCGGTAGTCCCTGTTATTTTTCAGGCGGATTTAGAAGAGCCAGATAAAATTGAGCAGAGTCTACAGCACGGTGTCTATTTTTATCTGGTCAAACCTTATACTCAAACATTATTACTCTCGGTATTAAAGGCCGCCGTTATTGGTTTTGATCATCAGCAAGTGTTGAGTCAGAGCTTAATTGCTGTCAAGGATCAGTCAGCACGATTAGAGTCTAAGCTTCAAGTGGCGCACTTTCAAATTAAAACGATTGAGGACGCGAGAAATTTGGCGTGTGCTTTAGCGTTTATTACCCCTAAGCCTCAAGAGGTTGTTATTGGGTTGTTTGAATTGATGACCAATGCGATTGAGCATGGCAATTTAAACATTACCTATGAAGAAAAAACGACGCTTATTTTGACCGATCAACTTCAAGCTGAGATTGAATACCGTCAAAAACTCCCTGAAAATAGGGATAAATTAGTCTCAATTGAGTTTGAACGTAAGCCAAAGGAATTGCAGTTTACCATTCGGGATATGGGGCAAGGTTTTAACTATGCCTCATATTTAGATTTTTCGCCAGAACGAGCAATGCACAGTCATGGCCGCGGGGTGATGATTGCCAATAAACTGAGTTTTGACTCCTTGCATTATGAAGATAACGGTCGTACTGCGATTGGCCGTGTTTTTAATTAAGTCTACGCCAGCGTCCTGCTGACAGCTTCTCTACCTCTCCAGATAGCTCCAATAGCATTAATTGACTTTGAATATCATAAACAGGACTTTTGCTTAATACGATCAGTTCATCCATGCCTATGGGTTCGTAACCAATGTGTTCTAAAATAGCCGGTTGGTGAGAAGAGGGGGGAGAAAAATTTTTGTCAGTTGATTTTGGTGACGCTTCAGTGGCAAAGAGGTCATCGGCTTGAGGGGTTAAAGCGTGTTGCAGTAACGCAGAAAGTTCCTCTAAAATATCTTGTCCAGACTCTACTAGTTTTGCGCCTTGTTTAATCAGTTGATGACATCCTTTCGCTTGCGGGTTATTAATAGAACCTGGTACAGCAAACACCTCTCTTCCTTGATTCATTGCCGTTTTTGCGGTGATTAATGACCCACTTTTTAGTGCGGCTTCCACGACTAAGGTGCCAACACTGAGTCCGCTTATGATTCGATTTCGTTTCGGAAAGTGATAGGTTAATGGCTTCGTTCCTAATGGAAATTCAGACACCATCACACCCTCTTCGGCAATTTGACGGCCTAGGGCCTGATTGGCCGCAGGGTAGATTCTATCCAGTCCCGTTGCGACGACCGCGATGGTCTTACCCATGCCTTGAAGTCCGCCTTGGTGGGCGGCAGCATCAATTCCAAGTGCCAGACCACTGGTAATACCTAAGCCCTGGCTGGATAGGTGTTGTGCAAAATCTTTGGCAATCATGAGGCCTTGTTTTGAGGCATGTCGACTGCCCACAATCGCCAGTTGCGGGTCTTGTAAAAGCTCGAATCGACCTCGGGTTGCGAGCAGTAGAGGCGCATCGTCGATACTTTGCAGTAAATCGGGGTAGTGTTCACTGCCAAAGGGCAACCAATTTTGATTCTCTTGTTCACCCCAACGGATCGCTTGCGCCACTTGTTGTTGCGTTTCTTTTTTATCAAGCAGTCGGGCAAGTTGAGAGGGTTTGAGTATTTGAGTGTCAGCAAGTGCTTTTTGAGAGGCTTGTAAGGTGTTTTTAAGGCTACCAAAATGGGCTTGCAGTTCTAGCGCCTGTTTTAAGGGAATATGGTTTACATGCAGTGCTAGTAGGCTGGGTAAATCAGAAAAAATAGACATAGTTCGCTATAATATAAAAAATTGATTAGATTAAGTATAACTGAAGCATAAAAATAACTATGGAAAAACTCGATATTGTTCTCTACCCCGAAGCGGGATTAAGAGAAGTGTGTGCGCCCATTCCTGAGATGAATGACGCATTGGATAAATTAATTGATGACATGCTGTATACCATGTATGACGCACCAGGCATTGGTTTGGCGGCACCGCAAGTGGCGGTTCAACAACGTTTAATTGTGTTGGACGTCTCTGAAAAGGGCGATCAACCGATTATATTAATGAACCCTGAAATCGTACAAAGTGCTGGTAAAATCAGCTGGGAAGAGGGGTGTCTGTCTATGCCGGGTATCTATGCGACCATTAAGCGTCCTAGTGATATTTTAGTACGAGGCATGGATCGTGATGGTAAGCAGATTGAGTTTGAAGCCAATGAGTTATTGGCGGTATGTATTCAGCATGAAATTGATCACTTAGATGGCAAAATGTTTATTGATCATCTATCAGGATTAAAGCGCACTCGTGCCTTGCAACAGTTTCGTAAATTGATGGAACAAAAAGAGTCTTAAGATTTGATGTCAAAAAAATCCCCCCCCCCTTCGTTACGAATTATTTTTGCGGGTACACCTGAGTTTTCTGTACCTGCTTTACAGGCCTTGTTGGATTCAGAGCATGAGGTGATTGCCGTTTATACACAGCCAGATCGCCCAGCAGGGCGTGGGCGAAAATTAACGGCCAGTCCTGTTAAAACGCTAGCTTTAGCGCATGATTTGCCTGTTTTTCAACCAGATAGTTTAAAGACCGCGGAGGCACAGAAAACGCTAGTGGATTTAAAAGCCGATTTAATGGTTGTGGTGGCTTATGGTTTGTTATTGCCCAAAGCCGTGTTGGATGCGCCTACTTATGGTTGCTTAAATATTCATGCCTCTTTGTTGCCACGTTGGCGTGGTGCCGCCCCGATTCAGCGAGCGATTGAAGCTGGAGACGCTGAAACGGGTGTGACCATTATGCAGATGGACATTGGTTTGGATACCGGTGATATGCTGAATAAAGTCAATACCACCATTACCGTAGAGGACAATAGTGGTAGCTTGCATGATCGTTTAAGCCTGTTGGGGGCGACGGCCTTAACGGCAACCTTAACACAATTACAAGCACAGCAACTTAAGCCTGAACAACAAGATAACGCGCTAGCGACTTATGCAAAAAAATTGAGCAAAGCAGAAGCTGAAATTCAATGGAGTGAGTCAGCCGAGCGTTTGGTACGAAAAATACAAGCCTTTAATCCATGGCCGGTTGCTTTTACCCATTTTCAAGAGAAACCACTGCGTGTAGGGCAGGCTCGATTACTTTCAGCAGAAGAGGCTCAAGCGTATCAAGGGGGGGGGAGAAATTTTGGAACGGTGTTGGCGATTGAAAAATCAGGGATGGTGGTTGTGACAGGTAGCATGCCCATTTTGATTCAGCAGGTACAACCTTCAGGTAAAAAAATGATGTCAGCGTACGATTTCGCACAATCAAGACAGTTACTTGGACACCGGTTTTTATGAGTGGCTCTTCAGCTCAGCCATCCCTTTTAAACACGCGCTTTATTGCACTTAAAATCTGTTTAACCGTGATTGAAAAGGGACGCTCATTGAGCCAAGCCTTGCCCGAAGGGCTAGCACAGTTTTCTGATCGTCGTGAACGCAATTTTACCCAAAACATGGTGTTAGGCACGTTACGTTGGCAAGTGCGTTTAGAAGCCATTCGAGCACAATTGCTTAAAAAGAAACTGAAAGCGAAAGATGAAGACATTAACCAGTTAATTTTATTGGGTTTGTATCAGATTTTGTATATGGAAACACCAGAACATGCGGCCGTTTCGGAAACCGTTGCCGTCTTACCTAAATTGAAAAAACCTTGGGCAAAGGGGTTGGTCAATGGCGTGTTACGTAATTTCTTACGTAAAAAAGAGGCCATTTGTGCTGAGGTCGATTTAAAGCCAGCCTATCGTTATGCGCATCCTCAATGGATGGTTCGGTTGTTACGCAAAGGATACCCGAATGATTGGGAAGCGGTACTGGCTGCGAATAATCAAATTGCTTCCCTAACATTACGAGTGAATGTACTGCAACAAACACGCGACACCTTACTGGACAAATTAGCTCAAGCGGATATTCAAGCCGTGCCACACCCGATTGCACCACAAGGAATTGTGTTGCAACAGAGTGTTGATGTGACCAGCTTGCCTACTTATAACGAAGGGGGCTTTAGTGTACAGGACCCAGCCGCACAGTTGGCGGCAACGATATTAGCCCCTTTGCCAGAAGAGCGTATTTTAGATGCCTGTGCTGCGCCCGGCGGAAAAACCACGCATTTGCTGGAATATTCGAATAACCAAGCACGGGTGTTTGCACTTGAAAAAGAGCCAGAACGCTTGGAGCGACTTGCTGAAAACTTATATCGCTTGGATTTGGATGCGGAGTATCAGGTGGGTGATGCTTCGCAACCCAATTCATGGTGGGATGGTGAGTTGTTTGATAAAATTTTATTGGATGCACCCTGTTCAGCAACGGGAATTATTCGTCGTCATCCTGATATTAAGTGGCATCGAACCGAAGAGGATATTGATGAACTGGTCTTGATTCAGAGAGAAATTTTAGAAGCACTTTGGCCCTTATTAAAACAGGGGGGGCGCTTATTATATGCAACATGCTCTGTGCTGCCTCAAGAGAACCGAATGCAAATAAAGCACTTTTTAGATTCTGAACCCAGTGCGAAAGAGATTGTGATTGATGCGAAGTGGGGAGCAAGTTTTGATGGTTCAGGCCGACAAATTTTACCGAATACGGATGGCATGGACGGTTTTTTTTACGGCCTACTTGAGAAGCGTTAAGGTGAAAAAAACGCAGGATAGCTTCTTACTCTCATTGCGTTTTTTCTTATTGATGTTTCTTTTTTTCTGCGCTCAAACCAGTCTTGTTTGGGCAAAGGGAGCGATTCATTTTTCTGAGCTAAAAGAGGTTATTCAAGATCAAAAATTGGTGCTGAATGCGGAGATTGATTTTACGCTTCCAGAGGAAGTTGTCTCGGCGATTCATCATGATATTTCAATTCTATTTAAAACGGAAATTATCTTGCTTGAAGAGAAGCCATTATTAGGCATGACTTTTGAGCGGGTTCGAAAATCCATTGAGTATCACACTGAACTGTATGCGTATGGCGTAAATCGTTACTATGTGCTTTATAACCATCGAAATCATAAACGCCAAACATTTCAAACCTTAAAAGAAGCACTACAGACATTAGGCACATTACAAGCACTTCCGCTGATAAATTTGGTGGAGTTACACCCAGAGCAGACGTATTTTTTGAAAATACGAGTTTCATTGAATAAATGGCGACTTCCGCCACCATTATTGATTGACTCCTTGCTTGAGCCTTACTGGCAGTTAGACAGTGGTTGGCAGTCATTTAAAATTCGCACCCCAAAAAGTTGGCGATAAATTATGTATTCTGGTTTTTGGACATTTTTGAAGCAATACGGTTGGATTACACTGATTTCGAGTGTATTAATGCTCTCTTTGGTGATTATGAGCCAGATTTTGCAAAACGCATCGAGCTTTGCTGATACTTACTCTTCATTATTGTTTTTCACTTTGGCTGGGATCGGGGTGGTACTGTTTGTCTTACTTAAAGCACTTTGGATGCTTCGAGTACAGTATAAAAAAAGAACCCCTGGCATTAAAATCACCATTCGTTTAACACTGGCTTCAACGCTGATGATAGGCATCCCAACAGCGATTATTTTTTACTTTTCATTAATGTTTATTCAACAAGGAATCAACCAGTGGTTTGATGTAAAAACTGAAACGGCATTAGAAAATGCATCCGCACTTGTTCGGTTGTCTTTGGATAACAGCACGCGAGATCGTTTGAAATTGACACAAGCGATTGTGGAGGAAAAGGGAAGTTTATTAGCGATGTCACCTGTGATTGAAGTTAATCGATTACGCAGTTTATTGGGGGCGCAAGAGCTGGCTTTGTACCACTCCAACCAACAGTTGATTGCCTTCAGCAGTCAAGAAAATACCACTATTTTACCTGAGCCACCTGGAGACAATCTTTTTCAACAAATTCGTCAAAAAAAGACCTATGCCGCCGTTGAAACCCGTCCAGGGTTAACATCGGATGATCAATTTATTCGAGTCATTATTCCTTTTTCTGATTTTGGGGTTTCAGGCACTTATGCATTGCAAGCCATCTTTTTGATTCCGCAATCTATGACGGCATTGGCCGAGTCTGTTGCTGCCGCGTCGGCACAGTATCAGGAGTTGTCCTATTTAAAAGGTCCATTGATTACCAGTTTTACTTTAATTCTCTCTATGGTCTTGCTGTTAACCTTGGCGACGGCGGTGCTGTTTACGATTCAGGCCGTCCAAAACTTTACCACCCCCATTCGAACCCTAGCACGAGGAACGCGAGCGGTTTCAAAAGGGGACTACAGTATTAAAATGCCCATTAAAGAGAACGATGAGTTTGGTGATTTAACCCAATCTTTTAATGACATGATTCAGCGCATTGCACAGGCTCGTAATGAAATTAAGCTTGGGCATCAGCAAACCGAAGTTCAAAAACTATACTTACAGGCGATTATTAAAAACTTAACCAGCGGCGTGTTGACGCTGGATATGAACTTACGGTTGCGAACCAGTAATGATGTGGCCAATAATATTTTTAATGTGGAGTTTTCGAACTATATTGGACAGCACTTTGAGCACTTATTGTATCGAGATGATAATTTACCGCAGCTGGTTGAATTTTTTACCCACATTTCTCCCTTGCTAAAACAGAGCGAAAAACCGTGGCATTTGCAATATGAATTTGCCTCCCAATATGGGCAAAAAATATTGATGATTCATGGCTCAACTTTACCGAGTATGGATAAAAAAATAGGGGGCTATGTCATTGTAATTGATGATATTACCGCACTGGTTCAAGCTCAGTTAAATGCAGCGTGGAGTGATGTGGCACGTCGTTTGGCGCATGAGATTAAAAATCCATTAACGCCGATTCAGCTCTCTGCAGAGCGTCTGCAGTTTAAGCTAGAAAAAGAGCTGGGAGGACAAAGTAAAGCCCTATTAAATCGAATGACCCATACCATTATTGAACAGGTTACAACGATGAAAACCTTGGTGCAAGCGTTTTCCGATTATGCAAATACCCCTGAGGTTTTATTAGAAGAGACGGATATTAATCAGTTGATTATTGATATTGCAGTTATGTACCAAGACCCCATGGCAAAATGGGATTTAACGTTGGCGTTGATGGAAGATTGCCCAGTGGTCTTGGCAGATAAGGCCCGCTTACGACAACTGTTTCATAATTTAGTTAAAAACGCGATTGAAGCGACTGAAGATACCATTTTACCTAAAATTCAAATTCGAACCTATTGTAATGAACAGGAGCAATTTGTGATAGAAATACGGGATAATGGACCTGGGATTGCCGAAGAGGCTCAAAACTGGATTTTTGAACCTTATGCGAGCGATAAACCCAAAGGTTCGGGCTTAGGTTTGGCGATTGTTCGTAAAATTGTTGAAGAGCATCACGGGCAAATTTCATTGAAGTCATCGCCAGAAATGGATACCTGCTTTATAATTAAAATTCCAATTCTAAATAATATAACCTCTTCTAAGGCGCATGAATGAAACCAGGCAAGTTACTCATTGTGGATGATGAAAAAGACATCCGAAACTTAATGCAAGAAATTTTTGAAGAGGAAGGTTATCAGGTTGAAACAGCAGCCAATGGCGTACAAGCACAGAAAGCATGGCGACAACGACAGCCCGATGTGATTTTTTTGGATGTTTGGATGCCAGATATTGATGGCATTACTCTGCTAAAAGAGATGCAAAAAGAGCATGTACTGGAACACGCTAAAGTCGTAATGATGTCGGGTCATGGTACGATTGAAACAGCGATTGAAGCGACCAAACTGGGTGCGTATGATTTTTTAGAGAAACCGCTCTCGTTAGCCAAATTGATTGTGACAGCAGAACGAGCGATTGAACACGGACGGTTGCACCAAGAGAATCGTCAACTGAAGCAAAAACAGCCTGACCAAATTTTACCCGTGGGTAAAAGTAAGGCGATGGTACAGTTAAGAGAGACCATTGAACGCTTATCTAAATTTACGATGCCAATATTGATTACGGGCGAGTCTGGTAGTGGACGACACCACGTTGCAAAAGCCCTACACCATACCAGTGCTCGAAAAGCCTTAACACTGCGTGATATATCCGCAATTGACTTCAATCGTTATGTGCAAGAGAAGCACTTTATTCAATTAAATACGCTGATGCGAGAGGTGGATAATGGTACATTGGTGGTGTCTCATTTAGAACAATTAAGTGTCGCATCACAAACGATATTGGCTGATTTAATTAAACACCAAACCTATCAGCCAGCATCAACATTAGAACCAATTTTAATGGACGTTCGTCTTATTGGACTTTCCAAAGGTGCTTTAGAGCATGAAGTACTACATGGACAGTTTCGAGAGGATTTGTACCAGCGTCTAAAAGTGATGCCAATTGATGTGCCGGCATTACGCCAACACACCGAAGATATTCCTGAACTCGTGGATTATTTTGTGAATTATTTTGTGACGCGTGAGGGACTTGAATACCGACACTTTTCTGTTCCAGCACAAAATGCACTGCGGCAATATGGTTGGCCAGGTAACTTAAAAGAGTTACAAAATCTAATTCAGCGACTCTTGATTTTGGGTAGCGGTGAAGTCAGTGATATTGAAATTAAAAATATATTGGTCAAAACGATGAATCCAATGGCCAAAAAAGAGACTGAAATTGATACCTCTGTCTTATTAAAAGAAGCTAAAGATCGCTTGGAAGCCTCTTATTTAAGTCAGTTATTACGTGAAACAGGCGGTAATGTATCCGAAACGGCTAAACGTTCAGGGATGGATCGTACTAATTTATATCGTAAATTAAAAAGCTTAGGGATTGATCCTAAAAACCCGATTTAATGAGAGCATAAACGGATGAATATTGTTATTTTAGGCGCAGGGCAAGTGGGTTCTTCTTTAGCAGAGCTATTGGCGTGTGAAAATCATAGTGTCACGGTGGTGGATTTAGATCGACTACGTTTACAGCGACTGCAAGACCGTTTGGATATTCAAACAATTTGTGGCCATGCCTCACACCCAGATATTTTAGAGCAGACAGGGCTAGAGGATGCTGACTTATTGATTGCCGCGACTCAAAATGATGAAACCAATATCTTAGCTTGCCAAATTGCACATATTAATCATAAAGCCGTGACTAAAATTGCACGGGTTCGAGCGCAATCGTATTTAAATCATCCTGAGCTGTTTAATCGTGATTTGGATTCGGGCTGTGTGCCGATTGATGTATTAATTAGCCCAGAAAGCTTAGTAAAAGACTATATTCTACAACTCATTGAATACCCTGGTTCATTGCAGGTAATCAACTTTGCCGAAGGAAAAGTACGACTCGTTGCTGTTAGAGCAGAAGAGAGCGGCCTCTTGGTGAATAAAAAGATAGGCCTAATTAAAGAGCATTTGCCTGAAAATATTAAAACACGTATTGTGGCCATCTATCGTAAAAATGAAATTGTGATGCCCACCGCAGATGTGATTATTAAAGAGGATGATGAGGTCTTTTTCTTGGCAGAATCGGCGCATATTTCAACCATTGTGTCGGAGTTAAGACAACGAAAAGCCCGCCCTTCTCGTAATATTATGATTGGAGGGGGGGGTAATATTGGATTTAGTTTGGCGCAGGCACTTGAAAAAGATCACCAAGTAAAGTTAATTGATCGCAGTATTCAGCAGGCACGACAAAATGCAGAGATTTTAGAAAAAGCCATTATTATTCATGGCGACGTTTCGGATAAAGATTTGTTGCTGGAAGAGAATATTGATGAAATTGATCTTTTTATTGCAGTCACTAATAACGATGAAGCCAATATTATTTCAGGCATGTTGGCTAAAAAACTCGGTGTAAAACGTGTCATTGCGTTGGTGAATAACCAGTCGTATGTTGAATTGATTCAACGTAATAGTATTGATATTGCCATTTCAGCAGACAGTATTACCACCAGCCATTTACTGCATTATATGCGAAAAGGGGATACGGTTAAGGTGGCGACCTTACGCCGTGGTACTGCCGAAGCGATGGAGGTGATTGCGCATGGTAGTGAAAATAGCTCTGAGATTATCGGGAAAAAAATTGGCGATATTCCTTGGCCTCAGGACATTACGATTGGTTGCATTATTCGAGAAGGTAACGTGCTGATTGCTCATCGAAATTTAATCATTGAAGCAGAAGACCACGCTATTATTTTTATTTCAAACACCGACAGTGCCGCTGAAGTGTTAACGATGTTCTCCCCTGAAGTGAAAAAAAGTTGGTTTTAATTCATGCACTCTAAAATGATTTTAAAAGTATTGGGCTTATTGCTGATGTTATTCAGTTTAAGCCTTGTGCCACCTATTTTGGTGGCTTTGATCTATCAAGATGGCGCGTTAACCGAGTTTTTAAAGGTGTTAATTACCGTTCTTATTCTAGGGCTACTGCTTTGGTATCCCGTTCATAATCACAATCGTGATTTAAAAATTCGAGATGGCTTTTTAATTGTGGTGATGTTCTGGACAGTATTAGGCTTTGTTGGTGCTTTGCCTTTTTATCTATTAGAAGAGCTGGGGCCATTGAGTTTAACCGATGCCATTTTTGAGTCTTTTTCGGGGTTGACTACGACAGGTGCGACCGTTATTACAGGACTCGATAGTTTGCCTCATGCTATCTTGTGGTATCGCCAGCAACTGCAATGGATGGGCGGTATGGGGATTATTGTATTGGCCGTTGCTATCTTACCTATGCTGGGGGTTGGAGGAATGCAGCTCTACCGAGCCGAAACCCCTGGCCCGATGAAAGACTCTAAAATTGCTCCTCGAATATCCGAAACCGCCAAAGCGCTTTGGTATATCTATGCGGGATTAACACTGGCCTGTGCGGCGGCCTATTGGGTGGCAGGAATGGACTGGTTTGATGCTTTTGGCCATAGTTTTTCAACCGTGGCCATTGGTGGTTTTTCCACACATGATAGTAGCATTGGTTACTTTGATAGTGTGGCAATTGAAGGGGTAGCGATCTTTTTTATGTTTTTAGCCGGCATCAATTTTGCCTTACATTTCAGTGCATTTAGGCAAATGAATGGCTTTGCTTATTTTCGAGACCCCGAGTTTAAGGCGTATTTAGGCATTTTGCTTGCAGGCATATTAATCGTCACGCTGTATTTGTATTATCAACAGGTGTACCCCACGTTTGAAGAGGCGGTGCGTTATGGCGTGTTTCAAACGGTTTCTATTGCCACCACAACAGGGTTTGCCAATGCTGATTTTTCTGCTTGGCCTGCTTTTTTACCCTTTATGCTGATTTTTATGAGTTTTATTGGTGGGTGTGCAGGGTCAACAGCAGGGGGGATGAAAATGATTCGTTTTGTCCTGCTCTTTAAGCAAGGCATGAGGGAGATTAAAGGATTATTACACCCCAATGCCATTTTGCCCGTTAAGCTCAGTGGTAAAACTATTCCTGAAAAAGTGATGACCGCCGTTTGGGGTTTCTTTGCCGTGTATGTATTTACCTTTACTGTGTTAATGTTAGCAATTATGGCACTGGGGGTGGATGAAGTCACGGCCTTTTCCTCCATGGCTGCGATGATGAATAATTTAGGCCCTGGATTGGGCGATGTATCAGATAACTTTCAGTCTATGAGTGACCCGGTTAAATGGATTTTAACCTTTGCGATGTTGCTCGGACGCCTAGAAATTTTCACTTTATTGGTGCTGTTTACAGCCGCCTTTTGGCGAAAATAAAGAGAAATTTTGGATAAAAAATGAAGAATAACAGTGCAAAAAAGTGGGATGAAAAATACCAGACAGCCAATTTACAAAGTCGTGCAAATCCCTGCTATGTCTTAAAACAGCACAGTCATCTACTGCCCTTTTATGGTCAAGCGTTAGAGCTAGCGTGTGGCTTGGGGGGCAATGCCCGATTTTTGGCTCAGTGCGGTTTGCAAACCCATGCATGGGATATTTCAGATACCGCGTTGACCTTATTAAATAATTGGGCGAATTTAAATCAGTTGCCAATTGAGCCATTAATTACCGATTTAGAACAGATGATTTTGCCCTATCAACAATACGATGTGATTGTGATCAGTCGTTATTTAGATCGTGATTTATTTGCAGGCATTGAACAAGCGTTAAAACCAAATGGTTTACTGTTTTATCAAACATTTTTAGTCCCTCCTCATGAAAATTCCCCTCAAAATCCAAGCTTTTATGTACACTCGGGCGAGCTGAACCAGGCATGGCCAAGCTTGGTCACGGAGGTGTATGGCGAAGGGTGGCTCGCACCTGAAAATCAAGAGATGGATGCTCCTGAGTTTAAACAGCGTTACGCTTGGTATGTGGGTCGAAAACCTTAGTGAGATCGCTCAAATTAAGTCCGGCCATGATCGGGTTTATACTGGCTATTGTTGGTACGGCTCTTTTTTCTCTTAAGTCTATTTTTATTAAACTGGCGTATATTGAAGGACTCAATTCCGATAGTGTACTCATGCTACGGATGGCGCTTGCATTGCCGATTTATTTGGTGATTTTAGCATGGTTAATGCGTTATAAAACACGGCCGGCTATCTTATCAAATCGTTTGCTTAACATTACCTTTTTAGGCTTTATTGGTTACTACCTCTCCTCATGGCTGGATTTAAAAGGATTGGAAATGATCAGCGCTTCCCTAGAGCGTCTTACTTTGTTTACCTACCCTTTTCTGGTCGCGATACTGGGCGCACTGTTTTTTAAAACCCCATTAACGCGTAAAATTATTTTAGCCTTAATCATTTCTTATGGCGGACTGTGGCTGGTTTTTTTCCAAGAATTGAGCGTGTCAGGAGAGCCGATTTTTTTAGGGACGCTCTTCGTTTTTTTAGCGGCTCTGAGTTTTTCATTTTATGTGTTATTCGGCAAAAAAGTGATTCATGAAGTTGGAAGCCTATGGTTTACCAGTCTTGCCATGGCGATTTCCAGCATTTTTGTGTTAATGCACTTTGCCATCATTGGAGACTTTAGCACCTTACACATTACCCCTTTAGCGTGGTTATGGTTGGTGCTGTTAGCCATTTTCAGTACCGTCATTCCCAGCTTTATGATTAGTGAGGCTATTGCGAGAATTGGCCCCGCACAAACGGGTATTGTTGGTATTTTAGGCCCCATTGTTACCATGGGGCTGGCCATTTATGTACTTAATGAAGCTTTTACTTATTGGCATGCCATTGGTATGACGCTGGTTATTAGCGGTGTTGCGTTGCTGATGTTTAAAAAGTAGGCGATTACGACTGAAATATGTTGGGATTAAGCGAATAAGGATTAATACGCCACTTGAATTTGTAGGGGGTTTGTTGAATTGTTAAACAGGCAAATGCAAATAAAATACATCTTAATTGTGTCTTAAGGTTTCTTCAATCTTTGGTAATTGACCCATACGGCTTAGCATCGTAAACTAGAACCAACTTAAATAAATCCCCTATTTATCTAAAGTTAGACTTTCCCCAAAAGTCTTTTGTAAGTTGTTTTAAAGTTTATTACCCCTAAGTTGATTAGCACCGTATTCGTGATGAATATGGTGCTTTTTTTTGTTTAAAATTTAAGACTTATAAATATCAATCATGCTTTTAGGGGGTTTACGATAGCGTTTATAGCCCCACAGGTATTGTTCGGGTGCAATTTGAATGCACTGTTCAATTCCTTGATTTAAAGCGGTGGTGGCTTCTTGTTCATTGGTAGAGGCTATTTTGGGATTAGCAGGAAGGTAGTGTAGGCAAAATCCTTGAGCATTGGGTAGGCGTTCAAGCACGATAAATAGCGCGATGCAGTCGGTTTTTTGAATGAGTTTGCTAACAAGGGTCATGGTTCGTGCTGGACGACCATAAAAGGGGGCGTAAACACCGCCTGATTCGCCGGGATCTTGATCGGGTAAAATGACGGTGGCTTCTTGGTTTTTAAGGGCTTTAATAAGGATACGAACCCCGCGTATATTGGTGGGAGCGAGGGTGGCTCCAAATCGTGCGCGAGCATGAACCATAAAGGATTCTACCGAAGGTACATTGGGTGGGCGGTATAAAAATGTGGCGGTGTGTTGTGCCGAGACAATGGGGCCAATCAGTTCCCAATTTCCCATATGGGGGGCTAAAAAAATGATGCCTTTGTTTTGTGTATTGGCTTTGTCTAGCAGTGCTTGTCCTTTTACTTCTTTTAACAGTGGGGTAAGGCGTTGATAAGGCCAGCACCATGCGGCGCCTAGTTCTGCGGTGACTTTTCCCAGTTCGATGAGTGTTTTTTTTACTTTTTGTTGTTGTTCAGGGGGGGATAAATTTGGGTAAACAGCCGCTAGATTGGCTTGCACAATGCGTTTATTGCTATTGGGTAACCAAAAGAGTAGGCGACCGATACCCGCTCCCACCCATTGCGTAAGACGATAGGGCATCCAGCTAAAGAGAATAATTAGACTTTTTAGCAGACGTCCAGCCCAAACCTGCTCTTTTATTTTGTGTTTTTTTACGCTTTTATTCGACATCGTTTTTTACAAAGGGGTTGGGGTCAAAGGTAATTTCGACCGCTTGATTGAGATTGGTGGAAGAAATTTCAGCCGCTTCAAATGCGTAGGGCTTGGCCTCACTGGTTCGATCTATGGCTAAGTCGGTAAAGTTAAAGAGATTGGCGTCACACAATTGGCTGGGGGCAATTTCTTTCAGTCCGTTAAATATATTTTCAACTCGGCCAGGGGTGTTGGTGTCCCACTCGTTGAGCATCGCTTTGATATTTTGCCGTTGTAGGTTTTCTTGAGAGCCACAGAGATTACAGGGAATAATGGGGTATTCTTTGAGATTCGCGTACTGCAAAATATCCTTCTCTCGGCAGTAAGAAAGTGGTCGGATGACAATGTTACGCTGATCATCGCTTAGTAGTTTGGGTGGCATGGCTTTTAGTTTGCCATTAAAAAATAGGCTTAAAAAAAGCGTTTCAACAATATCATCCATGTGATGGCCTAACGCAATTTTAGTGGCACCAATTTTTTCAGCAAAGGCGTATAACGTCCCTCTTCTTAGGCGAGAGCAGAGTCCACAGGTGGTTTTGCCCTCAGGTATTTTGGCTTGCACTACGCTAAAGGTGTCTTTGTCGATGATGTAGTAAGGCACACCAAGGGCTTCAAAATAGTCGGGCAAAATATGAGCGGGAAAATCGGGCTGTTTTTGGTCAAGATTGACCACTACGACTTTAAAGGTAATAGGAGCGGTTTTTTGTAGGTGAAGCAACATGTCAATCATCACATGGGAGTCTTTTCCGCCACTGGCACAAGCCATGATGACATCACCTTCTTCAATCATATTGTAATCGGCGACCGCTTTGCCGACGCATCCGCGTATTTTTTTACGGAGTTTGTTAAAGGGGTAAGTGTCGTTATTGGTGGTTTCTGGTGTCATGGTGTTATCGGGTTCCAGCGAGTGTTATTGGTATTGTGTGAGTAGTGTTTGAATGCTTGTTCTCCATGCATCGGAGAGCGCAGGGTGTTTTATTGCGATGTTTAATTGTTGGATCTGTTCTGGTGTCTTATGGCATTGTTTGGCGATAAAGAGCGTTTGAATGGTCAGTTTGTGACGTTCATTTTTTTCGGGCAACCAATGAACGCTATCCTCTGCCTGAACAAAGCCTGATTGAATGACTCGACAGTAAAACCCAACATACCCCTCTTTGGTGTAAGCCTGTAAAAAAGAGGCCATTGTCCAGTTCTCTTGAATGCTGGCACGCTCCCCTAATTTCCAACAGGGAGAGCGGGGTTGAGTCACTTCTAAGAGGACATCGCCTATTTGCAAACGATCACCTAAGCAAATTTGACTTTCATCCAAGCCTGAAAGGGTTAGATTTTCGCCTAAAAAACCAAAGGGTTGTTGAATTTGAAAGCGTTCATAATGACTGGCGGGTAGAATAAATACTGCTTTATCTTCCCCCCCATGGTTTTTTCGATCGGCTTGTTCATCGCCCGATAAGCCGAGTGTATTGATAAAAACCGCCTCTTTTGAGGGCGTTTTATGCAAGGCGCTGGGCGTGCCGTTACGCCAAGGGTAGGTGATGACTTGTCCCATATTAACGGAAAGTATTTTCATCTTCATCGTGTCCTAAATGAGTGTTGACATATATTTATACAACATTATTAAGCCCATGAACACTAGCAGAATGGAAAACCCTTTTTTTAGGTGTTGTTGATGTATTCTCTTTCCAAGTTTATGCCCAAACCAACTGCCTAATATACCAAGGACGGAGAACAGGGCAATAATAGACCAGTCGATGGTTAAGCTTAATGTATTTAAGAGAGGCATATAGCCAATAAACCCAGCGAAAGATTGCACGGTGACAATGACTAAACTGGTTCCAATGGCCAGACGCATGGATAGCCCGCCTAAGAGTACCAAGGCAGGAATAATTAAAAACCCACCGCCTACGCCGACTAAGCCCGTTACCAGACCGACTAAAAAGCCATCAATAATGATTTGATGCATGGCTCTTTCAGCGTGTTCACTCTTATCCTCTTTTAAGGTAGGGGGGGTAAATAGAAAAAAAGCGGCAATCAATAGCAGTATTGAGAAAATGAGCATTTGAAATGCATCGCTTACAAAGTGTGCACTCCATGCACCGGTTACGGCACCGATGATGCCAGGGAGACCAAATAACAGCACGGTTCGCCATTTAACCAGTTTGTTATAGGCATAAAATAGGGCTGAAAATAGGCTGATGAAGCTCACAATAATCAGTGAGCTGGCAATGGCTAATTTCGTCTCTTGCCCTACCACGTAGGTTAGAATGGGTACGGTTAATATCGACCCACCAGATCCTAATAGCCCAAGAGTAACACCAATTAAAATGGCCCCTATCCAAGCTAAAATCATGCAGGCTTCCGAACTAAAAAGACACCACTTTCAATGTGTTGGGTGTAGGGGAATTGGTCAAATAAGGCCGATTCGATGAGATTGTGTGTTTTTTCAATCTCAATTAAATCACGGGCTAAGGTCTCTGGATTGCAAGAAATATAGATAATGCGCTCAAATTCACAGACCATTTTACGGGTTAGATCATCCAGCCCTGAGCGTGGTGGATCAACAAAAATAGTATTGAACTGGTAAGCGGTTAAGTCAATGTCTTTTAAGCGGTTAAACGATTGGCCTTGCAGTGCTTGAGAGATCTCTTCTGCAGCCATTTTAACCACGGTAACATTGTCAATTTGGTTGGCTTCAATATTAAACTGTGCCGACTTAACCGAGGTTTTAGAAATCTCAGTCGCTAAGACTTGATGGTAAAATTCAGCAAGGGCAATGGAAAAGTGGCCGTTGCCACAGTAGAGTTCAATTAGATCGCCTTGCGCCTTGTGCGAGACCTTACGCGCCCAATGCAACATCTTTTGCGCTACTTCGGCATTGGGTTGGGTAAACGAGTTCTCAATTTGTTGATAGTGAAACGTTTTGTTATCTACGCGTAATTTTTCCATTACATAATCTTGGTCTAAACAAATCTTTTGTTTGCGTGCGCGTCCAATAATATGAGTGATGGGTAAGATTGTTTTTATGTGTGTTGCGGCATCTAACCATGTTTGATCGCCTTCAATGCTTCGTCGGTAGATGAGCGTGACCAACATTTCACCACTTAGGGTTGAAAGAAAATCGATTTGAAATAGTCGTTGACGTAGTTCGGGTGTGCGGATGATTTCAGCCATTAATTTTGGCATGAGTTCATCAATGCTCTTGGAGGCCATAGGGCACTGTTTAATCTTAACTTTTTCTTTGGTTTCTTGATTAAACATAATGTAATCAGAGGTATCACCTTCGTGCCAAATTCGAAATTCGGAACGTGCACGGTAGTGTTTTGGGCTGGAGGGAAAAACGGTTAAGTCAGAAAGGGAGGGTATCAAGTGGTGTAAGCGTGAAACTTTTTCGTCTAATTGCGCTTGATAGCGTTCGGGAAAAACTTGACAGAGCATAGGGTATCCAAGCAAATAAGGTGTATGGTAAAAGTGAGGTATTATAGCAAAATTACGGGATTCAAGGAGGTTGTAGGAGGGGGGGGAGAAATTTTAAAAGACTTCATATATTCAAAGATTCCCTAATCAGAGGTTTGTTGAATTGCGTATACTGATAGAACCCAAATCCTTGCATAGAAACAGGAATCTAGCGCAACCCTTTGTAAAACCTAGGGTTTTAAAACATTACGCCGAATCTATGGGTGCGACTGCATATTTAAAAATCCTAGGTTTTCCAAATACTTGCACTATTTTTTACGTTTCTATGTAAGGATTTAGGTAGAATTAAATCATTTCATAAGGTTGTGGCACGATGTCAAACGAAGCATTTTTAATCATTGAAGACCAAAAATCCATGGGATTGTTGTTGCAAAATGAACTGCAAAAGCTGACTCATTTGCCTGTTTATGTGTGTCAATCACTGGCTGAAACGCAAGCTTTTTTAGAAAGTGGCGTGGATGTTGTGGCGTGTTTGAGCGATTTAACTTTACCCGATGCACCACGAGGTGAGGCGGTTGCACTGCTTCAACGTCAGCATATTACTACGGTTGTTTTAACAGGATCTTATAATGAAAAAACCCGACAAGAGATGTTCAAACAAAAGGTAGCCGATTATGTGATTAAAGATGGGCCAGCCTCCATTCGATATGCGGTACAAACACTGAATAAACTCTATAAAAATAGACAGCGTCATGTATTTATATTGAGTCATGGCTCTAAAGACGCTTCTAAATTGCAAGGCTTGTTGCGTATTCACTGTTATCAAGTGGCGGTGTATGAAAATTTTCATGAGTTACAAATGGAATTGCAGCAGTCAACGCCCGAACTGATTTTATTAGACAGTACGGAGCTGTTTGAAGAGCATGAACTTTATGGTTTTGTGAATGAAGTTCGCCAAGAGTTTTCAGCAAACTCACTGCCTATTATTTCATGCGAGTCAAGCGAGCATATTGGGTCGGCGATTAAGCTGATGAAATATGGGGTGAATGACTTTTTTAATACACGCTTTACGGCAGAAGAATTTTATGCCCGAGTCAATCAAAATATTGAGCAAGCGGAATCGTTTAGAGAGATTGAGCGTATTTCTCAAACCGATGCCTTAACGGGGTTGTTTAACCGTGGTCATTTTTTTAAGAGGGGGGAGGAATTATTTATTGAATTAATGGCTTCTCAAAAATACTTTTTTGTGGTGATGGTGGATATTGATTTCTTTAAAAAGGTCAATGATACTCATGGACACCAAAAAGGCGATGAAGCGCTCGTGTATGCAGCACATCAAGTACAGGACGTATTTGCAGGGCACTTAGTGGCTCGCTTTGGCGGGGAAGAGTTCTGTGTGTTAGGCGAGGTAGAAGATGCGACTGAAATTGAAGCATTGTGTGAAACATTGAGAGTGTGTATTGAGACAATGTCGGGCGATAAAACGGGGGTGGATTTTACAGTGAGTTTAGGATTAACGTATTCTGGAGCGTCTTTGGGAGAAGGCGTGTTTAAGGCCGATACCGCGTTGTATCGTTCAAAAGAGTTAGGACGTAATCAGTTATCGACTGAGTTTTAAAAAGGAGATAAAGAGAGGGAAAGGGGTCTCACTCGTAAAAAGAAACCCCAGCCCTCCCCTTGTCAGGGGAGGGGCTAAAGAGCAAGTCTTAACTTTTACATATTATGACTTGCCTTTGGAACTCGTGTTGCGAGAAAGACGTTTGCGTGGTGCACTGCCACCGCCTTTCACTTCACTGATTTTAAGTTGTTGACCACAGACCCACGCTTTACGTAAATCATCTTGGGCTTTTTTAGGCATATCAGCAGGCAGGTCTACGGTACTAAAAGTATCCTCAATATTTAATTGGCGAATAAATTCGCTATCTAATCCTGCTTCGTTTGCAATACAACCAACGATGTTACCGGGTCTTACTCCGTGTTGGTTCCCCACTTCAATACGAAAGCGGGTCATGCCTTCATCGGGCGTTGCAGAACGGTTGCGACGTGGTTTACGGTCTCTACCGCCACGTTCGCCACCGCGCTCATTGCGTCCACCACGGTCTCTTCCACCGCGCTCACGACCACGCCCTTCGTTACCGCTGTTGCGCTCTGAACGTGCTTCACGAACTGGTTTGTCAGGCATAAAGAAAGGAATGTCTCCTTGCAGTAAACGTGCCAGCCCTGCCGCAATTTCAACCGCTGGGATATTTTGTTCGGTTTCCAGTTGCTCAATAAGTCCTTGGTAAAAGGCGGTATCATCTTGTTGCATCGCTTCGACAATACGTGCTTTAAAGCGATCAACACGGCTATTGTTAATATCTTGCGTTGAAGGCAAGTGCATTTCAGGAATTTTACTTTTCGTTGTGCGTTCAATGGAGCTTAATAGACGACGTTCACGAGGAGTAACAAACAGTATGGCGTTTCCTTCACGTCCTGCGCGACCTGTACGACCAATACGGTGTACATACGCTTCGTTATCTTGTGGAATATCGTAGTTAAATACATGGCTAATACGGGGAACATCCAGTCCACGTGCAACCACATCGGTGGCCACGAGAATATCAATTTTTCCTTTTTTCAATTGATCTACAATACGTTCACGTTGGTTTTGGGCAATGTCTCCGTTAAGAGCGGCAGCGGCGTAGCCACGTGCTTCTAAACGTTCCGCTAAATCAACCGTGGCTGTTTTGGTGCGTACGAAAATAATAGAGCCATCCATTTTTTCTTCGGCTTCTAAAATTCGGGTCAGTGCATCCAGTTTATGCCCACCACTGACCATCAGGTATTTTTGTTTAATCGTGGTGGCTGTGGCTGTTTTTTGCTTAATAATCACTTCGGTTGGATTATTAAGATAGCGTGTGGCAATGCGGTGAACTTCTTTTGGCATCGTGGCCGAAAACAGTGCAATTTGGCGTGTTTTAGGGGTTTGCTCTAAAATCCATTCAACATCATCAATGAATCCCATACGAAGCATTTCATCAGCTTCATCGAGTACCATCAGTTTTAAGCCATCTAATTTAAGTGTGCCTTTACGGATATGATCCATGACGCGACCAGGTGTACCAACCACAACGTGAACGCCACGTTTTAAGGCGCGGATTTGCGTGCCGTAATCAGCGCCACCATAAATAGGCAGTACGTGAAAGCCTTTCATGTGGTGTGCAAAGCCTTGAAAGGCTTCGGCCACTTGAATCGCAAGCTCACGGGTTGGCGCAAGCACCAATACTTGAGGATCTTTTTGTTTAAAGTCGGCATTACTTAATGCAGGTAGGGCAAACGCAGCGGTTTTCCCCGTTCCTGTTTGCGCCATGCCTAAAATGTCTTGGCCATCTAATAGGGCTGGAATCGCTTGGGCTTGGATTGGTGAAGGGGTTTCATAGCCAATATCGGTAATGGCTTTTAATACGTCTTCGGAAAGTTTTAGGTCTTTGAAGGTTACTTCAACTGTCATTTTGGGTCCTTTCTCATTGTGAGAGGTGTTGTGCCCATGAATAACATGAAAATATAAGCAGTATTTTTGACAATGCTGTACTCAACATGCGTTTAATGATGCTCATCAATAAGAAGGTGATTCTTAGTTTGGTGAGTTTAAACGAAAGAGTGGATTCGTTATTCTGGGGCAATATTGTGTTCTTAGTTAGAGCACCTTTGCATCAGAATAAGTAGAAGAGATTATCTAGTTACAATAATAGTAGATAAAACGGTTCTTTGATGTGTTCGCAAATGGCTCTGCAAAAGCAGAATCGTGTCATAGTCCGACGTTAAATTAAGATATTCGTCGCTGTTAATAATTCTGCAGGGTGCGGATTTTACTTGAGTTATGCATTTTATGCAAGGGTAGTTTTTGTTAATGTGTTGTTAGGGATATTGGGGCTTGAGAAGACAGGGTATTCGTTTGTTTGTTTTCAGGGTAAGCCTCTGGTGGATTTAAAAATTGTTGTTCAAACTGCTCAGCGGGAACAGGCTTACTAAAGAAGTAGCCTTGTATGAGAAGAGAGTCCGATTGCTGGCGTAAGAAATTGGCTTGTCTTTCGGTTTCGACGCCTTCAGCGACAATCGTAAGCTGCTTGTTTTCAGCGAGTTTTAAGATGGTATTCACAATCGCGACATCATCTTGATTGTCTGGGATATGTTGAATAAAGCTTCGATCAATTTTAAGTTCGTGGATGGGTAGCTTTTGTAAGTAGCTTAAAGAGGAGTAGCCTGTACCAAAGTCATCAATTGAGATGTGAAATCCTAAGCTAACCAAGTGCTGTATTTTTTGTAAGGCCAGTGTGGTATTACGAATGAGCACACCTTCGGTGAGTTCAAGGGTAATGTAATTTGGATTGACTTGGGTAAATTTAATGAGGCCAATAACCAGCTCAATAAAGCTTTGTTCATGAAATTGAATGGGACTAATATTAATGGCAACACGTAATTTTTTATGTTTTTTATGCCAGACCTTGGCCTGGATAAAGGCTTTGTGCATCACCCAAAGTCCAATTTTGATGATTTGTCGTCCCTCTTCGGCGACGGGAATAAATTCATTGGGGGGAACAAGCCCCAAGGTTGGATGAAACCAGCGAAGGAGGGTTTCTGCGGATACAATTTGGCCTTGAGCATTAATTTGAGCCTGAAAGTAGAGTTGAAATTCATCATCCAGTTCAGAATGGTTTAAGGCTTGTAGCATTTCCAGTCGTTGTTTTGCAAGATTACACAATCGATCTTCAAAGAGATAAACTTGGTTTCCACCTAATTTTTTGGCTTCATGCATGGCCATATTGGCATAGCGAATCAGTTCATCTGAATAGCCCTCTTGAGGCGGTTTGCTAAAGAGATAAACGCCCACACTGGCACTGCAATGCAGAGAGCGGTTTTCTAAAGTATATCGGTCATCCAGAGCATCTTGTATTTTATACGCTAGGCCAAGGGCTTGGGTCAGTGCTTCACTGGTATCTTGGCTGATGTCTTGATAGAGCAGAGCAAACTCATCCCCTTCCATTCGAATAACTACGTCATTTGAGTGGGCAAGGCACTGCAGTTTTTGAGCGACTAAAATGAGTAGCTCATCCCCTACGGGATAGCCAAGAGTATCATTTATTATTTTGAAGTTGTCTAAATCGAGCAAAATGAGTGCTGAATAGCAGGGTTTTTGTTGGTATTTGATTAACAGCTGCTCAAGATGGTTGTGTAGTAAAGTACGGTTAGCCAGACCAGTTAAGGAGTCATAATAAGCCAGCTGTTCTATTTTATGGTGCGCATCATGAATTTCAGACAAGTCTTGAATGACGCCAACAAAATGTTCTATATTGCGGTTTTCATCGGTCAGCATCGAGAGGGTTAAGATGGCTGGCATGGCTTTTTTCTGAGGAACGGTTAATTGTATTTCTCCACTCCAGTTTCCTATTTTTAATAGTGACTCCATGACTAAGTCAAATGGTACTTTAAAAACAACTTGTGCTTTAAGCCAGTCAATATAGGTCATTTTTTTAAGTTTGAGTGCTGACAGATGCGTGTGTTGAATAAACGCTGGATTCGGTTCGGTAATGAGTCCAAGCGAATCGGTAATAAACTGCCCTGCATCACTGGTTTTCATCAGACAGACTTTGGCTTCAGCTTCAATTTTAGAGGATTGGTCTTGAATGAGCAGGAGAGTGTTAATTGTTTGGCGGGATGAACTGTTTATATTGGATAGCTGAAAAATAACTGGAATAAGGGATTTTTGTTGTTCCGTTTTCATCCAAAGTAGTTCCGTTTGTATCGGTGCATTTTGGATTATAGGGGTGTTTGATTGAACCCACTCTTTTAAATTAAATTGAATATGTTTCCGTTTTTGAGTGTAAATCAGTAGGCGTTTAAAAATATCATTTGGTAACTCCGCTTCCCCAAGATATTGGCGAGCGATTTGGTTGATTAACAGAGGCTCTAATGTTGCAGACAGCACGATCAAACCATCATTGCTGTGATCCGCAATTTGTTGGTGTGAACAAGTAAAGTCTGCCGTGGGCAGGCGGTGTTTAAAATGAATGGGAGTCACTTGACTTCTTTTCTATTAAATCAATTGATACTGATAATACAGTAAATGAAAATCAGTTCAAAGAGTAGAAAATCGTATTACTCTTGCCTTTAAGTAAGAGGGGGTAAGTGTTTTCTCTTAGGTTTTTGGGTTGTTAGTAGGCTAATAAATTAAGCTAGGTAGCCATGTGACCAGTTCAGGAAAAATAGCAATGAGCACCAGTACGCTGAGCTGAATCATAATAAAGGGGATGACCCCTTTATATAAATCGGTGGTTTTTAAGTGGCTTGCGATACCCTTTAAATAAAATAGTGCAAAGCCAAAGGGGGGGGTTAAAAAAGCCGTTTGTAAGTTAATGGCAATCATAATACCAAGCCAAATGGGGTCAACGCCCATCATTAATAGTACAGGGGCAACAACGGGAACCACCACATAGGTGATTTCAATAAAGTCTAAGAAAAAGCCAAGAATAAATAAGAGTGCCATCACGATGAGCATTGCGGTAAATACACCGCCCGGTAAGTCGGTAAGCAGTTCTGTGATGAGGTCATCTCCGCCAAGGCCTTTAAAAACCAGCGCAAAGAAAGCGGCGCCTATGAAAATTAAAAAGATCATACTGGTCACTTGCAAGGTGTTACGCATGACGTGATTTAAGGTGGCAAAAGAGAGTTGTTTATTTATGGTTGCCAACAGCAAAGCACCTAATGCGCCTAATGAGGCGGCTTCGGTAGGGGTCGCAAAGCCGCCTAAAATAGAGCCGAGTACCAATAAAATCAGAGCCAAGGGGGGGAGTAAACTGGTTAATACTCTTTTAGCCAGGCCTGGCGCAACGGGTTCACCAATATTATTGGGGATGAGATCGGGTTGGGTCATGGCCTTATAAAAAATATAGAGCATGTACAGAACCACTAAAATCATTCCTGGCAGCAGCGCACCAATAAATAGGTCGCCAACGGAGAGGGCTTCGGGCGAGAAAATACCTTGATTCAATTGGGCTTGCTGATAAGACGATGAGAGCACATCACCTAGCAAAATCAGCACAATGGAGGGGGGGATAATTTGTCCAAGCGTGCCCGAGGCACAAATCGTTCCACTCGCGATTTTAGGGCAGTAGCCTTGTTTGAGCATGGTGGGCAATGCCAATAACCCCATTGTAACCACGGTCGCGCCCACAATGCCCGTGCTGGCGGCGAGTAACATGCCAACAATAATTACGGCAATGCCTAATCCACCTTTAATGCCACGCATGACTTCGTCCATGGTGTGCAGTAGGTTTTCGGCGATTTTAGATTTTTCGAGCATCACGCCCATAAAAATAAACAGCGGTACGGCAATCAATATTTCATTGCTCATTATGCCAAAAATTCGGCTGGGTATGCTGTGCAAAAAGGCCATGTCGAATGCACCAAAGGCATTGGCGATGAGTGCAAATAATAGGGATGTGCCTGCTAGGGTAAGCGCAACGGGAAAGCCAATTAATAAGGCGATAAAGATAACGGCGAATAAAACTAAGGCTAACCATTCCATTAGAGCTTGCCCTCAAGGTGATCATTCTCTTCGGGTAGGTTATTTTCGTTAGTTGAAATGGTTAACCAAGATTGTGCCGCGACAGAGAGTGCTTGAGAGAGCATCAATACCGCCATAACGAGAATTAAACTTTTTAACAGGTACAGATAAGCGATACCGTTTGATTCCGCAGAGGTTTCGCCTATTTTCCAGCTAATGGCAACGTAGTCCCAGCTTACCCAAAGAATAAAAACCATGGTGGGCAACGTCATGAATAGCGTGCCTAATAAATTGACCCAAGCGCGTTTTTTGATGGAATAATGCGTGTAAAATACATCCACACGAACGTGCTTGTCTTGCTGGTAAGTGTAAGCCATGCCCAGCATAAAAAGAAACGCATGGGCATACATAATACTTTCTTGCAATGCAATGGAGCCAGTATCAAAGCCATAGCGTAGCATAACCACCAGTGCGGTAATGCCGACCAATAATAGGCTTGCCCATGCGATACTATGACCAATTTGGTTTTGTAGGTGGTTTTGAGTGCGAATAAAATGGCTTAATAACGTTGTGAAAGGCATGTTTTGTATTTATGGTTTGTTAGGAGATTAACCCGCTATTTTAACGTGTTTTAATTTTGTTTTTAAATTTTCTCCCCCCCCCTTACTTAACTTAAAAAAGTGAATGGATTTATTTTGTCCCAGTTATGTATTGTCAACGTCGCAGTTCCCGGGCCTTTTTTATCGCCATTAGATTACGGCTATATTGAATCTGAGCAACGCCCTGTGGTGGGCGGTCGTGTTTGGGTGCCGTTTCGCACTAAAAAAATAGTGGGGTTGGTGATGGGCTTGAGCGATGCTTCGGATTTTGAGAGCACAAAAATTAAGCCTATTGAGGAAGTTATTGACAGCGAACCACTGTTTAGCAAGGCTCAAATGAGATTGTTTCACTGGGCGAGTCAATATTATCATGAACCGATTGGTGAGGTGATTGCTGCGGTACTGCCTAAACGATTAAGGCAGGGTGAACCAGCGCGTGTAACAGGCGTACCCTATTGGTCGTTGACCGAGCTAGGGCAACACGCCTCAGTTGATAGCTTGGCTAAAAATGCTTCTCGGCAACATGCGGTGTTTGAGTTTTTTGTACAGGCACGTTTAACCGAGCAGAACGCACTCTGTGCGACAGAGCTATCCAGTGCGCTTGAAGGTTGGCGACCTGCGCTCAAAAAATTGATTCAGCTGGGTTGGATTGAAGAAAAAGAGGGGAGCTGTTTTCGACAATCGAAATTTTCCCCCCCCCCTAATCACTGTTTAAATGAAGAACAGCAGCTGGCCGTTGATCGAGTGGTAAGCAGTTTGCAGCAGCCAGCCTTGTTTGAAGCCTTTTTGCTGCAAGGCATTACCGGCAGTGGTAAAACCGAAGTCTATCTTGGGATGATTGAGGCCGCAATTGCTCAAGGAAAACAGGTACTGGTGCTGGTGCCCGAAATTGGCTTAACCCCCCAAATGGTGGCGCGATTTGAAGCGCAACTGCAAATTCAAGTCGCCTGTTTGCATTCGGGTTTAAATGATTCGGAGCGTCATTGTGCTTGGCACTCAATTCGCACAGGGCAGGTAAAGGTATTGCTTGGCACACGGTCGGCGGTGTTTACCCCGTTTCAAAATTTAGGGTTGTGTATTATTGACGAAGAGCACGATCTCTCTTATAAACAACAAGAGGGGTTTCGTTACTCTGCGCGAGATGTCTTGGTGCAACGTGCTTATCAAGAGGGTATTCCCGTGGTGTTGGGGTCTGCAACCCCATCGTTAGAGAGTTTATACAACGTCAATGAAGGGCGCTATCACCTTCTGCAATTAAAACAACGTGCGGGCAATGCCACGTTACCCAGTATAAAATTGTTGGATATAAGGGGGGAGAAAATTCAAGAAGGCGTATCACGCCTTTTAAAAAAGGCTATGGAAGCCAGTTTGGAGCAGGGGGGGCAAATTTTATTGTTCTTAAATCGCCGTGGCTTTGCGCCCATTTTAATGTGCCATGAGTGTGGTTGGCAAGCGAGCTGCCCAAGTTGCGATGCGAATATGACACTGCATTCAGGAAAAAATTACCACTACTTACAATGTCACCACTGTGGAGAACAACAACCAGAACCCAAATGTTGTCCAAGTTGTGGTCATCAAGAAGCGTTTATTAACGTCGGCCAAGGCACTGAGCGATTGCATGAAGCCATACAAAACTGGTTTCCTAATCACTCGGTGTTAAGAATTGATCGCGATACCACGCGTTTAAAAGGCCAAATGGCCGAATTAACCAGCAAGGCGCAACGCGGAGAAGCCGATATTTTAATAGGCACACAAATGCTGGCCAAAGGACATCACTTCCCCAATGTCACATTAGTCGGCATTTTAGACATTGACCAAGGGCTATTCAGTGCCGATTACCGAGCGCCTGAGCGCATGGCGCAACTTATTATGCAAGTGGCAGGACGAGCAGGACGAGCCGAAAAAAAAGGTCAAGTACTGATTCAAACCCATCAACCTGACCACCCACTTTTTACCCAGTTGATTATGCAAGGGTATGATGCCTTTGCACAAAAAACCTTACAAGAGCGCATTGAGGCAAATTTACCCCCCCTCTGTTATCAAATCCTCATTCGAGCGGAAGCCAATAATGCACAAGATGCCATGGACTTCTTGCTTTCCCTTAAAGCAGGCTTAGAATTAAATCTACAAAAAATAAGCCACACGCTGAGTAAAATGCAGGATAATAAAGCCCAAATTGAGTTTTGGGGGCCTGTATCGGCCCCCATGTTACGTCGCCAAGGGCGCTATCGTTTTCAGTTATTGATTCAAGCAACTAAGCGAAAGGTCTTGCATCAATTAATGGCTGAAATGGTGCCTTATATCTATAAAAGTCCGTTGTCACGTAAGGTACGATGGAGTATGGATATCGACCCGCAAGAAATGATGTAAATCGTATGTGGTGACTCGCTTTTTAATAAGGTAAAATACCCATTTAAAAGGGGGGCAATAATATTTAATATTATTTTTTTTAATGGAATAAAGAGTAAACATTATGAATATGAAGTGGATGAGTTTGGTTGCAGTAATGACGGTTTTTTCAGCTGGCTGTAGTGAGTCAGAGCAAGAGTCGAATAATAAAGTGGCTTCTGATGCGGCTACCGCATCAGAAGTTCAAACGGAAGAGATTAAAACAGTCGAAAAAGTAAAAGGAGCGATTGAAAGAGTTCAAACGCCTGAGCAAAAAACGGCCATTAAAGAGGCTCTGAGTTCTGCAGAAGGGATTCCACCTGAAAAACTGGATTCTGAAGTAAAAGGGTTGGTTGCAAAAATCTCTGAAAACTCAGATATGTCGAAAGAAGAAGCCGTAAAGCTGGAACAAGACTTAAAAAATGTGTTTCAAAAAATTGAAGCTGATCGTGCTCAGTAATTTTTTTATTGCCCTAATCCCCTAATAGAAAGTCCGTCAATTACTTACACTCTAATTCGTGTTTCTAATAGGGGGTTAGAGCTTGATGTTTATTTTCAAATAAATATTTTAATAAATTAAGCCCCTTTTTTCAGGGGCTTAATTTATTTTTGAGCTAAGAGCGAGTAAAGATTGGCATTAAGTAGAAGAAGGTTATCATCTACCCATTCCACCTCCACCCATTCCACCAGTATGGCAAGCACGACATTGACGTTGGTTAAATAGCGTGGATTCGCTGGTCATGTGTACGTTGCTTATTTCACTTTCAGTGCTACTTCCACGACGGCCTCCCATTCCACCCGGTGGTCCCGTTACAATCCAGGCAGGATGGCATTGTAGACAGTCTCTAAAGGGCTCGACAATGTTAAAATTTTCTTCAAGGGGGGCGGCTTTTTCTGGCATCATTAAATGGCATGAAAAACAGTTATAACGTCCCCCTTCATTTGTCGCGCCTATCGCATCGGGCGCCTTTGAGCGAGATCTAGGGGGAATGGTTGTTCCGATTAAAAGATGGTGTCGATCTGGATTTCTTAACCCTAAGTAGAGCCCAAGTAAGGGAAATCGTTCTAAGTCGTAATGGCAGTTACGGCATTGGGGAGCGGTAGGCGGACCATCGAATATTTTCATTCCTCTACTGTGAGTGGTTGTTGTAATGCTTGCCAGGGTAAGTATATAGAGTATAAATAAGCTCTTTTTAAGGTGTTTCATAAATAAGGTCCTTTTTTATACATTGTGTTATTAATGTGTTTGGGTTAGAAGCAGTCGTTCTTAATTACACGCAGACTATTAAGAAATCATTGAAGTACTCTTGAGAATAGTATTATACTTTATTTTGTCCGTGAGTTTTAGGCATAAAAAAAGGCAACCAATGTTGCCTTTTTATTTACTTAACATAATGCAATCTGAATATTAAGAATTTTCTGTTTTACGTCGACGATACGCCATAAAAGCAACCATGCCTAGTCCACCTAACATTAGAGCATAGGTAGAAGGTTCAGGGACTGGTGAGACTGCCGTTGTGTATTTAAGGTTGTCAAACTCAATTTCATCTGTTATAGGAAATGGGCTTGGAGGTCCTGAACCCATTACTAAAGTGGCGTAAGATATATCATAATTAGTTGACGATATGCCAAATAGTGCACCATTGTTAGAAGAATTTGGGGGGATTCTATTAATGAGTAAAGAGTCGCCTATTGTCATATCTGAAGTATCAAAAGCGGTTAGTTCCCAATCATTTTGGTTATTACCAAGGTTAAATGAAAACTGGCTTACAGGAGTCGCAAATGAGAAAGTTAATGTTGAAAATCCTAAAAATCCGTTTGTTATATAGTTGCCAGAGAAGTCACCACCTAAATCGCTACCTAAATTATCAATAAATAAAGTAGAGTCACCACCGCTCGCATCAAAGGTAACATCCCCTATTGTTAAGTTTGGCACATTGTTGAGTACTCCAGTAGATGTTTGATTTTCAAAGTCAATTGTGGTTTCAAGTGCTTGTGCTGAAGACGTTGCAATGGCTAGCAACACAGTAGCAATAAGTTGTTTTTGGTAATTCATTTTTTAGTACTCCAGTTTTGAGAGTGTCTACCTAGCTCCTCCCCCAAGGACTTAAAAAGATTAACTAGTGCAATCTTAAGTTGATTTTTAAATTTGTATTCAAAAATCAACAAGCAGACGTTGTGTTTATTTTACAGATTAAGCTTCTTGTAAAAACTTAACTCAGGATTATACCTTTTATTAAGTAAAAACGCTATTTTTAGCTTATGCTTAGTTATTTTTGAAGGTTAAAAATTTCAATTTTAGCGTTATTTTGTAATTTTTTTAGGTGAGCTTTTATTTTTTCTTCCTTGATTTTTGAGGCGAGTCCACGAGCTAAAAAATCCTTCATTTTTTCATACGGTATGGGGGTTCCAGCAGGCTTGGCTTCAAGTACTTTTAGGATATGGTAACCTTCTTCTGTTTCTATAATGTCGCTGAGCGTTGCCTTTTGAATCGTAAAAGCAATGTTTTCAAATTCTTTTGGCATGTAGTCTTTGATAATAAAACCTAAATCACCGCTTTTCTCTTTGGTGTTTTCATCTTCAGAATACTCCTTTGCAACGTTTTCAAAAGATTGTCCATTTTCAAGTAATTTTTTTGCTTTGTTTATTTGCTCTTTATTCTCTTTTGTTACAAAGATATGCTGAACATGAACTTTATCTTCGGTGGAAATAAATTGTTTTTTTCCTTGTTCATAAAAGGCCTTAATATCGGCCTCTGATGGTTGAGGTGAGGTTAAGTCGTGTGCTTTAAGGTATTCATTAATGTGAATCTGGCGCTTTATGGAGGTTTCATCTTTAATAGGGAGGTTGTTTTCTTTTGCTTTTTCTATGTATTGTGTAACTTTTTCTTCAATGTTGTTAACAGGGTGTTTTTGGCTGTCTTGAAGGATTAGCTCTGCATTAATGTATTGCTGTAAAATTTTAGTTCTGGCTCTAGATTTTAGTTCTGAAGAGAGTTTTTTAGAAGTTAGTTTTTGATATTTTTTGAGCTCAGCTTGGATTTGTGATTCTAGTTGGTATAGGTAAATGGGGTGGTCGTTGACTTTGGCTAACATAATTTTAGAAGAGGGGGGCTGCTCTTTTGTTTGAGTATTTGTATTTGAGGTAGAGGCTGTTGATTGAATGGAGAATGCTGTACTGGCAATGATAAGGGTTGTTGCTAGTGTTTTTTTATATAGCTTCATGATATTTAGCTCTTTTTTAATCATATTTATAACCACATTGGGTTGTTACTAAAATTTATGTATTAAAAAAGCGGAAGCCACAGAGTGAGTTCCGCTTTTTTAATATGAACAGATACGTGGTTTAGTGCGTATCTGTTTTTTTAATTAATACCGTGTTAAAGGTATTGTTTTTTCATTGTAAAGGTTGTCAACAGTGACGCTTTCAGGGATGTTGTCAAATAGAGCAATAATAAAGTCATCTCTCCATAGATAGATGCGCTTTGGAGCGTTTCCATCTTGATCAATAAGTTTATAAGTCATTCCATTAGGAAGAGCATCCATGAAGTTTAATCCAGACATAATTACAAGACCGCCATAAGGAGTAAAAACAACTGCTTGTCGAACTGCTATTGCAGGAGTAACTGTCAGACCAATCGGGTTAGAAACATGCCCTTCTTTTTTCAATGAAACTTGATAGAATCCAGGAGCCAAGGTTGCTGGAAGTGTAAACTCTAGTTTATTGGTATCTTGGTAATCAGGAACAATAACAACATTATTGTTGTTTTTATCCGTTACTACAACTTCTGAAGTCCAGGTATTTGTAATCGTTTGAGAAATAGGTTTTCTATTTTCATCAAGAAGGATTGCTCCATCTTCACCATATTCGTACTCTTTGCTTAAGCTGGAGTTAACCATGTTCATTCCATCAATCGTGATGGTAGCTTCAACACCAGAAGAAACAGTTTGCGTACTTAACGAATTAATAGTTGGAATGAGTGCTTTAACCACAGAAGATATTCGAGCATTGTCTTCATCCGAAACAACAACACCTTGGCTGTAGATATCAACGCCTAGAGTATCTCTGGCATCAACCCAGTCACCATTTTCGTCTTGTACTTTTTTGTTGTTACCGTGACAACCCCAACAGTTCTTTTGGTTACCAATGTGACCGTAATAAGCTTCTTCGCCACCAGCGACTACACCATCACCATCTTTATCAAACTCAATGTTGTGAAGAGTGGTTCTATCATGACAACGCTGACATGCACGAATCGCATATCCACCAGTTTGAAATGAACCATCAATGATGTGACACCATGTACATCTGTTATCTTCAAAGAAACCAGTGTTGTGGTGGTTTTGTGCGTTCGTCAAGATAGGTGCATTGAAGGTACTGCCATCAGGTAGGTTAACAACTTGCATCGTACCTCCTTCATCACCAAGAATCGTTCCTGCACCGTTGCCTCCGTCTGGCGCACCTTCTGCGGTGTTATGACAGAAATTACAGTTTCCAGGTGATGTGTTAGCATGGTTTTTTTGAGAACCATCACCATTCGGCTTGGCACTACGCCAAGGGGTGATTATGCTGGGAGAGTAGGTTGGTATGTCTACAGGAACGGTTTCACCAACATTATCTGGATCTGGCTTTTTACCTGTTACGGTATCAACATCAATACCACGCACTAATCCACCGTGACAGCGGAAACAAAAACCTGTTTGAGCTAGGTCTGTTGCATGGTGAACGGTAAGCGGTCCTGCGTCTCTTGAGTGGCAGTTTAAGCAGTTACGGTAGTTGTATACAATAACATCGGAAAGGATGGCTGTTTCGATATCAACACCTTCAGTAACAACGATATGACAGTTTAAGCAGTTAAAATGTGTATCATTTTGACCATCTCCATCAGAATCACGAAAGGGAGGAAACTCAGGTTTTCCATCAATTTCAGTGCCGACTGCTAAATGGTGTCTGTTTGGGTTGTATCCCTTTTTAACAGGTGCACCACTTAATGTAGGAATGCCTCTATAGGAAGCCCAGTGACAGGCTTGACAAAGCGTTTGATCAAAGTTTGAGAATGAGGTATCAGGAATACCCAAGTTTTGGTTTACTGGCGGCGGCGGTATAGCGGCCGATGCCATTGAGCTTATGCCTAATATGAAGGCAAAAGCGATTAAATGTTTTAGAATTTTCATTTTATTATCCCTTTTTAAAGCTAAGTTGTTTAAAGATTAAATTGTTAAGTGAGTTTTAACGTGAGTTAAAAATCGATTTAAGTTTTTGGATATTCGTTTTGTTT
>WFNQ01000230.1 GCA_015488565.1 Thiomicrorhabdus sp. | reverse complement strand
TCACCTGCGGCGAGGCTATTTAAAGGGAAGGTAAGGGTTTGGCCATTACCAGAAAGCGTAGGGCTGGTTGCTTGACCATTGAGGGTGACGGAATCGGGTTCAAGTCGAAAGCCTTGTGGCAAGGTGTCGGTTAAGCGCACTTGTTCGAGAGAGACACTATCTGCATTTTCAACTTGAACTTTAAAAAGGATAAAATCCCCTGGTGAGGCATGATTTACATTGGCGGTACGCTGAATGTAGAGCGGATTGCTTGAACGGTCCAGTGGAATATCAATATGTAAAGGCGGCCCTGCCAGCAACGGAAAGACTTCAGCACGAGAGCCTAGTGTGATGGCATAGGGGGCATTAGGCAGTTGATTAATTAATTCAGTCGCTTGTTGTGAAGGCCAGGTATAAGTTGAATTGGCAGGTGGCGTGACCACCAGTTTGTAGTTGCCTGTTGGAGCAAAAGGAAAGCGGTAGGCTCCGTTATCAAAATTATAAACGGTTCCACTGCTGTCGGTGACACTTCCCCCCGTGATAACCGTTGCGGGATAACTGCTGATGCCATCGTCACCAAACACTTGTGCAGGTTGGCCTGTATCCGCATTAACCATGCTGACGGTGTAGCCATTCAGTAACGCACCTGTTGAGCTATCAAACAAGATGCCATAAGGGTCGACCAAAATAATGTCAGAGGTGCTGTCATTATTATCAACGTCATCGGTGTAATTGACATTGACGCTGGCATTGGTGACGACATCAAGTTCGCCATTATAGGGAACCACCGTATCGTTAGCATGGAGAGTGATATAACCGGTAAAGATGCCACTATTTTCTGAGGTTTCCATGAGTTTAAGGTGTTCTGTTTCGCCATTTTCTGATAGCGCAAAGTCAACTTCAACGGTTTCTCTTAACGTACTGTTTAAATTGTGGTCTCCCTCTTCCAGTTTGATGAAAACAATCTGTTTATGACTAAAACTGGTTGCCGGTTCGACTGGAATGGGAGCGGATGTCGCACTGATGCCTAAGGCTTCAACAATGGGCGGTGTAAGGGGGGTGTAAACATTGTTGCTTTGTAAAAACTCAGTCGGACTGATGACAAGCGGAGTGGCATCGCTTTCTGCTGAATATTGCAACAGCTGCAATACCCCTTGTGTTCGTTCACCTAAATTGAGAGTAGTCGTGCTGTCAGCAATTTCTACCCCATTGGCTTGATAGATAATATTAAGGGTGTCGCTGTTCACTTGGGTATTGGCTGGCCAAATTATATTGGCGGCGTAGAAGGCGTTATTTGCAATAAGAAGCGGGTCAATGGCATATTGATAAGTGGTGAAGCCATTTAATGTGGTTTGGGATTGTAGAATGGCATTGGGATCGGTTAATGCCAAATCAAGGTTTTCTGCTAAACGAATGGAAAGGGTACCGTTATTTAAATTATTAGAACCATCGTTTCTGATCTCGATATTAAACGAGACAGTGGTACCTGAAAACAAGTATGCATCGTCAAGACCTGTTGGCGTAACATGACCTTGATTAAGGCTATTTGCTCCTAAAACCGTAAAGGTATCGGTATTGGAATTAAGGGGGGGCTGGTTGAGTGAATTAACTTGGTATTGAATGCTAGCAAAATTGTTGATTACCGTTCCAGGTGGGGTGGCAGCAAAGCTGAGTGTTGAAAATAAGAGCAAACACCAAGCATACAATACCATTGCACTGCTTTCAATCGAGAAGCAGTGTGGTGGTTTTAAATGGCAGGAGTCATATTTTTTCATTGCCTTATTAAAAGAGCTCTTTTTTTTTATATTTCATTGTTTGCATTACTTAATCTCAGCCACAATTTTGATGGTGGCCGTTTGGTCTGCAGCGAGTGCGATATCTGTTATTGTTATCGTTTGACCTGATAGACTGGCCTGATCTCCATCACTGGCATTGGTTAAAATGGTTGTGGCACCACCATATAAATTAGGCGCGGTCAGTTGAATGGCGTTTCCAGCAGAGTAAGGTGCTGGAGGGCTGGTTGGCATGATTAAATTGGCGTCCAATACATCGGTAACCACAATGGCACTGGCGGTTTCTGAACCTGAACCATTGGTTATTTGAATGGTATATTCAATAATGGCTCCTGGGGTATAAACCGGGCTCGTACTTAAATTAACAGGATCCCACAATACCAAGGATGATTTTACAATGGTCAGGTTTGCCGTTTGTGTCATAACACTTAGGCTGGAAGAGTGTTGCGTGTCTCGCGCGTTATCATTGGAGTGAGGGCCAGAAGCATCGGCATAAACATATTGTTTGGTGGTGGATACATCGGCGGTTTCTGCCGGAATGGAATTGCCATCTGCTAAAAGGGCTGAAGCCATTAAGTGATAGGTTGCACTTTGATTGTCGGTTGCGGTTGCAGGGATGGTTCCAACGAGCCACACTTTTGTGGAAGCATCTGCTACAAGATTATCGATTGAAGTACTGGGTAAATCAGTGCTTGAACCATCCCAGGTTCCGTTGTTATTGCTGTCAACGTGAATGGTTAAACCGGAGACACTAAACTCTTCAATACCTGCTTCAGAAGCCAGTGTAAAGTCATAGGTTTCATTTCCTGTATTGGTAAGAGTAAACTCCAGTTGAAAAACCCCATTTGGCGTGACATTTTGATTGCCAGTACCTGTGACGGTCAAGTCCACAAGTGCATCAATGGTAAAGGTGACGGTATTGCTGTTGATGTTTGTTTGATTAACCCCTGAAATGGTATAGTTTAGGGTGGCTTGATTGCTAATATCAATGCCTGAGGCGGTGCCTGCAGCCCATGCTGAATAAGTAAAAAACACCCCTATAATCGCAAGGCTTATGACACCATGTAATTTTATTATGTTGTATTTTATAAGAAACATTTTTAGATTCCTATTCAATGATTACTGTACTTTGGCACGAAAAGAGACCTGTCCTTTTTGCCCTGCGGTGACAGAAGGAATGGTCCAGCGAATATGGGTGTAATCTGACGGTTTTGCAGGTTGCTCCTTTTTGTTTCTCTTTTTTACCATAAGCTGATCGGCAGGAAGAAAGGTTTTTCCGTGGTTAATGGAGTAGCTTATCTGTGCTTCATTGAGTTCAGAATGCTGATTGAGATAAGTAAGGTGTTTTGGAATAGGGTTGGTAATGATGACCTCATGGAGGGTCTTCGTACTTTCATTACGGTATTCGTTGGTATAAATGACGGTGTCACCCGGCGTGATTTTCGTAGGAGGAAGGTATTTAACGGTTTGTTTTCCCTGAGAATCCAGCGTTTTTACTTCTTCCTTAACGCTCATGGTTAGTTTAATGAGAGGTTCATTGGCCTGTAAAGAGGTAGCACTGATGAAAAGTCCGGTTAAAAAAAAGAGTTTGATCGTATTCATGGAATAGGGCTCTTTACTATGATATTTTTTAAATTAACATTAGCGAACAGTACAATAGTAAGTAGCAATATACAGATCATGGTTGTATTGAAGGCTTTCTTAAGACGTTTTCAGCATTCTATCAGAGTGAGGTAAGAATGTTATTGGGCTTTGTTCGTAGGCAGTAAGCCGAAGTTAGATAAGGATAGGTTGTAGATGGGGTTTAGGTGATTGTATTGTGTAAAGGCCTTAAAAAAGGTTTAGCCATGATCAGATTTGATCATGGTATTTATTTAGAGTAACGCTTAGTAGGAAGAGAGCGCCATAATGGCATCCATTTCAACATCGGTGCCTTTGGGCAGTTCTTTAACACCAACGGCGGCTCGTGCAGGGTAAGGTTGTTCAAAGTATTGTGCCATGATTTCATTTACCGTTGCAAAGTGACTTAAATCGGTTAGGAAGATATTAAGCTTTGCGATATCTTGCAAAGAGCCTCCAGCGGCTTCACATACTGCGGTTAGATTTTTAAACACTTGATGTATGCGCTCTGCAATATCACCTTCTTTGAGTTCCATGGTTTCAGGAATCAATGCAATTTGCCCAGATAAGTAAACAGTATTACCGATACGAACGGCTTGTGAATAGGTTCCGATGGCTTGGGGGGCATTGGGAGTAGAAATGATTTCACGCATGATCTTTCCTTTTTTTAGATGGGGGTTAGGGCTTTATATTCGGTGAATTTTTTCAACAATAGACAGTTGTTTTAAACGACGCATAACTTGTGCTAAATGTAAGCGATTGCGTACATTAATAACAAAGTACATCAGGCTGTAGCTTTCGTCTTTATCTTCGGAGCGTACTCGTTCAATGTCCGTATTGGTTTTTGCAATTTCATTGGCAACGGTGGCTAATACGCCGCGTTGATTACTGGTTTCAAGTTGAAGCTCTGATAAATAGGTGCCTTCGGGGGAGGGCGCCCAGTTTACGTCTAAACACTTTTCGGACAAGTTTTTAATACCTTTCACATTGTGGCAGTTGCAACGATGAATGACGAGGCCTTTTTCGGCACTGATAAAGCCAACAATTGCGTCTCCAGGGATGGGGTGACAACAGTTTGCAAAATGCAACAGCATACCTTCTGTACCAGAGATAGGGAGTGCCCCTCCCTTTTCAGAAGGTTCATGGATAGGGGGAACCTGGTCATCTGCACCAAGTACGGCATCGTGAATTTGTTTAGCGACAAGAGGAGCCATTCGATTACCCGTGCCTAAATCTTCCAACAACTGTCTCCAGCTGGAAAGGTTTAAGGTGTTAATGAGTTCTTGGCGAGTCTCTTCGTTTAGTCCGCTGTAGGACATGTTGTGTTTACGCAGTGTTTGGCTTAGCATTTTGCGCCCAAGCTGGATGGCATCTTCTGTTTTTTGGTTTTTCATAAAATGGCGAATTTGCGAACGAGCCTTGGCAGTGTTAACAAAATTTAGCCAAGCAGGGTTGGGTTGTGCATGGCTGCCTTTGATGATTTGAATGGTTTTACCTGTTTCAAGCTGCGTACGTAGTGGCACCAGTTTTTTATCAATACGGCAGGCAATGGTTGAATGGCCAATATTGGTGTGTACGGCGTAGGCAAAATCAACGGGCGTTGCGCCTCTTGGTAAGGTAATGATATCGCCTTGTGGGGTAAAGACATAGATGACATCTGGAAAGAGGTCAATTTTTACATTCTCTAAAAAATCAAGAGAGTTACCTGCGCTCTGTTGAATTTCGAGTAAGTTTTTGACCCACTCTTTTGCTCTGACATCGACATAGGAAGGGGAGTGCTCTTCCATGGTATCATCTTGCTTGTATTGCCAGTGGGCAGCAATGCCGTGTTCTGAGACTTCGTGCATGGTTTTATCACGAATTTGCACTTCGAGATGCACACCAAAAGGGCCAAATAGTGCCGTATGCAGAGATTGATAGCCATTGGATTTTGGTATGGCGATATAGTCCTTAAAACGACCAGGTAATGGTTTGTAGAGCGAGTGAATGGAACCCAGTGTTCGGTAACAATCGTCTGCGGTATTAGTAATGATTCGAAAGGCAAAAATATCTAAAATATCCGCAAAACTTTGTCGTTTATTGCGCATTTTTTTATAGAGACTGTAAAGGTGTTTTTCACGACCAATGACATTACCGATGATGTTCTCTTGGTTTAAACGATTTTGAATGGTGTCGGTGATTTGATCAACCACTTCATTTCGATTGCCTCGCGCCTTGCGAACCGCATTTTCAAGCACCGCATAACGCATTGGGTGCATGGCCTTAAAGCCAAGGTCTTCTAACTCCATACGAATGGCGTTGATACCTAGTCGTCCGGCAATGGGGG
>WFNQ01000229.1 GCA_015488565.1 Thiomicrorhabdus sp. | reverse complement strand
CTGCCTGACGCAACCGCATAAACATCTTGACCTGCGACGCCGTAAATATCAATTACAGACAACCCCGCTTCGTCTCGAATAAATCGGTAAGGCAAGCTTTCGTGCGCTGGCCACTGCCAAGCTTGTTGCTGGGTACTTTGTGGTGCTTTTATTTTTTTATGAGACGTAACGACGTTAGCAGAGGGCTTTTTATCTGGCACTTTAGCTTGCCCTTTAACCAGCCCTTTTACAGCAGGCACATTTTGTGTCGTCGATGCCATAGAACGCGCCTGTTCACCGATCTGAACGGGGATTTGCAATCGTTGGTTCTTATAAATCACATAGGGGGGGAAAATTTTATTAAGTGTGGCTAATTGCTTCATGGATACTTGACAGTGCAGTGCAATTTCACTCAAAGAATCATTATTTTTTACTCGATAAACTGCGCCACAAGGAGAGCTTTCAACCTGAGAATCAGATAAACCAGATTCAGAATAACGTTTTTTCGCTTTCACATCGCTCGTGCTCGACACAACGGGCAACGCAGAACTAACCGATGAACTACGCGGAGTATATTTAGTAGGTGAACTACAACTGGCCAACACTAAAACACCCATTGAAACGGCCATTAAACGGGTCAGGCACTTAACCGCATTGTGCCTATTAGGGGGGGGAAGAATTTTATTCATCTCTATTTTTTAACCTCTAATGCCTAAAAATAGACCTTATAAATAATATAGGCCGCAACAAGCAGAACAAAAGCCCAGCCCAGCCAGTCAACCCATTTACGAATACCCTCTTCCATCTTAGCGCCACCCCAGCGCATAATGCCCGCAACCAAAAAGAAGCGCGCACCCCGTCCAATAATCGAGGCCAGTATAAACGGCAACAATGCCATACTTGTTGCCCCCGCCGTAATGGTAAAGAGTTTATAGGGCACGGGGCTAAATCCCGCCATTAAAATAATCCAAACGCCGTAATCCGCAAAAAACTGTTTTGCTCGCTCTATTTTATCCAGATAGCCCATCGACTCAATCATCGGGAGCAATAAATCCATGCCCCAATATCCAATCGCATAACCTAATACACCACCGAGCACAGAAAATAGAGTGGTTAACCACGCAAAATAAAAAGCTTTTTGTGGCGTTGCCAAGCTCATTGGCATCAGCATGACATCGGGAGGAATCGGAAAAAATGAAGATTCCGCAAAACTCATCGCACTCAAGTATTTAGGCGCATTAGGGTGTTTTGACCAACACAGAGTTTGCTCATAAAGGGTACTAAATAATTTCAACGTTCAACTCCTTGTTTCATCGGGACAAACATAACTTGGCCTAAACATTCCTTGGTTATGCCCGATTTGGTTTTAATAAAGCCATACAGCCACTGCTCTTCCTCTCCAACAGGCATCACTAAACGCCCGCCTACTTTTAACTGCTGAAACAACTCCTCTGGCACCGTGGCAGGCGAGGCCGCTGAAATAATGGCATCAAACTCGGGTGGTTTTTCAGGCATATTACGTTGAAAAAATACATTTTGGGACAAAGTCGGCACAACCGTTTGCGCATGATGTGGCCAACCCCAATGCCCGTCACTGATCTCAAATTCAACGTTATCCAAGCACAGTGTACTCAATACCTCTTTAGCGCGAACCGAAAGTGGTGCAATACGCTCTACCGTAAACACCCGTTGCGCAAGCAACGCCAAAATAGCCGTCTGATAACCAGAACCTGTTCCAATTTCCAACACCGTTTTTATAGGATTCTGTTGTGTGTCTGCAAACAACCATTCCGTCATTTTACCCACCACCCACGGCTGTGAAATGGTTTGCCCAAACCCAATGGGCAAGGCGTTATCTTCGTAAGCACGACTGGACAGCGCCTCATCTAAAAAAAGATGACGCGGTACAACCTGCATGGCTTTCAAGACATTCTCATCCTTAACGCCCAACTGCTGTAAACGCGCAATCAAACGATTACGCGTACGTTGCGACGTCATGCCTACGCCTTGATGTTGTTTAAATGCGTTATTTGGATAAACAACGGTAGACAGTATGGATGACGATGTATTCATATTAAACGTGACTCTCTGCCCATTGTGTCAACTCCTCCATCATCGCGTAATGCGTTAAATCAATTTTAAGCGGCGTAACCGATGCATACCCCTGTTCAACAGCAAAAAAATCCGTCCCCTCTCCAGCATCTGCCGCGCCACCCGCAGGGCCAATCCAGTAAATAGGCAACCCTCTAGGGTCATTTTGCTTAACCACGGCTTCCGACAT
>WFNQ01000228.1 GCA_015488565.1 Thiomicrorhabdus sp. | reverse complement strand
TTAAAAATAGGCCTGGTTCATCTGGAATCTGTTTTAACCAGTTTTTCATCGCCTGTTGTTGCTCTTTTTCTTTAGGGCTTAATTGGATTTTATCCCCTTGTAAATTGCTTGGTTCACTCTCCGATTGTTCGCTTAACTTTCCTGCGTTGCGTTCGGTTTGTTCTTGGTGTGCCTTACTGGATTCAGAGTTTTGTATGCGGTCATCTTTCTTTTCACTCTCTTTTTCATCTACCTCGCCTTCTTTTGTTGCCTCTGGGGGGGCTGTGGGTACGTCTTCATTTTTTAAGTCGCTGTCCGCCATTTTAGGGGATGAATTGTTGTTTTTATCGGATGCTTCTTCTGATTTATTTGTCTTTTCTGAGCTATTTTCACGATTATTTTTAGCCTCATTATTGGGCTCTTTATTTTGGTTATCCTCATTCGCCTCTTTGGAATCTTTATTAGAGGCGTTATTGGATTCAGAGTTAGATTTAGAATTGGATCCAGAATCGGACTGAGAGTCTGAACTGGAATCCTCTTTTTGATTTTCTTGGTTTTGCTCTTGGTTTTCGGATGAATTTTGTTCTGAGCTGTTCTCTTTTTTCTTATCCTGTTCATCTGAGTTGTTATTGGATGGTTTATCTTTTTGGTTTTGATTTTTATGTTGATTTTGTTGCGCTTGGTCTTGTTTCTGTTGTTGCGCCAAAAGTTGTTTAACAATCTTTAAGTTTTGTTGTGCTTGAGTAAAATCAGGTTGTTGTTTTAAGGCCGCTTCGTAAGCCTCTTTAGCGGCGTTAAGTTCCCCACTTTTTGCGAGAGCATTCCCTAAATTGTAATAGCCTGTTGCACTCTTGTCTTGGCGAAACAGATCGGCGGCTTCTTGGTATTTTCCCAATTTATATAAGCTACTGGCACGCCATAGTGGGTCTTCAAATAGCGATTCGGCGGCTTGAAGGTTGCTCTCTTGCCATGCTTGATAACCGAGTTGATCGGGGGTTTTAAAGACATCACTAAGAGAGGGTTGTTGTGTTTCGGCATAACTGGTATTAGGCGCAAATAGCCCAACGGACAGTAGGCTGGCTGAGAGTAGCCCCACCAAAGGCAAGCTCAGTGCAGAGAGACTTAATACCCAACCACGGCGAAACAGCAGAGCAACCAGTGGGATAAGTAGGAACATAAGGTAAATTCCCTGATCTAATGGAAGTATAAACTGAGTGTCGTTTTGCTCATTTTTTGTTTTATGCATTGTGGGTTGGAGCGGAGGCAACAGTGCATCCAGAGATTGATCACTGGTATTCAAATGGCTCAGTGAGACCTTACTTAATTCCGTAAAGGCATTAAAACGCTCTAATGGTAGGGGGGGGGAAATAATTTGTCCATTATCGTCCTTTAATAAACCGTAGTTAGGGATTTGTACCGCGCCACCGTTGGGTGTTCCCACGGTTAAAATACTCACGCTGTAGTCGTGCTGTTGTATCCATTGTTTGAGTTGCGGGATTTGATGCGGTTCAATATCATCGGTAATCCAGATAATATGACCGTGATTAATGTGTGCGCCTTGAAACAGTTCGTGGCCTTTTTGAAACCCAAGTTGCGGGTCTGCCCCATAACGTGGCATTAAAACAGGGTTTAAAGCGGGCAATAAACTTAATAAGGTTTGATTGTCCTCAGAGATGGGTGAGATGGTGTGTGCTGACCCCGCATAACCAACCAAGCCAACAGAAAGCTCGGGGTGTTGCGTTAATAGATCGGTTATTTTATATTTCACTCGTGCTAACCGATTGGGCGTTAGGTCATCCGCGAGCATTGAGAGTGATAAATCTAAGACAATCACCGTGCCTTGCTGGTTTTTTTGTGCTGGTATTTCAACCGATTTTGTAGAAGGGCCTGCCAGTGCAATTACCGCAATGAGCCAAATTAAACCCAACCCAAGTAATCCCAGTTGCTGAGAGCGTGTACGGGAGTGATTGGCGTTTTTACCTAGTAATAAAGCCTGAAACGGTGGGGCAATAACTTGGTGCCAAGCATCTTGTTTTTGTTTGATTTGCCAGAGTTGCCACAGCAACCAAGCAACAGGCAACAAAGCCAATAGCCAGTAAGGGCGTAAAAATTGTAATCCGATAAGTTCGTTCATATTATTTTCCCCCCCCCTGTTTTCTAAGAATGCTTTGGGCGAACAATAGGCTAATTAAAAATGCCAATCCTAACGGCCACATATAGAGTTCGGAGCGGTTTCGGTAGTGAAATACTTCGTGTTCGGAGCTTTCTAACTGGTTAATGTATTGATAAATTTCACTGAGTTGTTGGGTATCGTTGGCTTGAAAAAACTGGCCATTGGTCAATTTTGCAATGCGCTTGAGTGACTCGACATCAATGTCGCTTTTGCCGGCTAAAAAGAGGTCAAGCCCTGTTCGATGAGTCACACGACCCACCGCAATGGTGTAAATTTTTAGCCCCAGCTCTTTGGCTTTTTCAGCCGCTTGCAATGGGTCAACCTGACCTGCGGTATTGGAGCCATCGGTTAATAAAATTAATACCGCGTTATCGTACTTTCCTGTTTTTGGATTGGGCTTGAGGTGTTTTAGGGTTAAGCCAATCGCATCACCAATGGCGGTATTGTTACCCGCCATGCCAATAGCGGTTTCGGTTAATAGGGTTTTAACCGTGTGTAAATCGTACGTTAGCGGGCTTTGTAAAAAGGCTTGCGTACCAAATACAATTAATCCAATGCGATCACCTTGTCGCTGTTCAATAAAGGTAGAGACCACCGCCTTTACCGCCGTAAGTCGATCGACATCGTAACCGCCTAAATACATGTCCTCTTTTTTCATACTGCCCGAGAGATCCACCGCCAACATCATCTCTTTACCGCTGACTTCAAATGGATTTGGGCTAATAAACTGAACAGGGCGTGTGGCCGCTAATATAAGTAAACACCAAAGCAGTATGAACAAAAGCGGAATCCCTTTGGCTCTATTTTGATTTTGCACCAGTAAAGAGGGAGGCATTTGCTGTTCTAAACGCTGCATAATTTGCGGGGCTAACAGCGGATGTTGCTCCTTTTTGACCGGCTTTACAAAGCGGTAAATAATCCATGGCAGGGGTAAAAATGCAATGGCCCACGCCCAAAGAAAGTCGATATCGCTTAATAGAGTGATCCAGTGATTTATCCAAAGACCTATATTCCAGTCCATTATTTATGGTGTCCTTTAATCCATGCGTCGGCATACTGTTTAAATTCGTTTAATGCATCTAAATCCGCCTGCTTTTTTTCTGGGTCTTGGTTAGGCGGTTGATAGGCGCGTTGCAAAATTTCTAACGCCTGCTTGGGTTGTGTTACGTGTGCGGCCGTTTTGGCTAAAAAATTCAACCATGCTTGATCGTTTAAAGGCGCCACATCGGTTCGGGGGTAGCAGGTAAGTGCCACTTGTTTGAGCAAACGGTTAATCTCTAATAGTTGTTGATTGGGATGATTGGGTCTACTTTCAAGCGCGCGCAAATAGGCCAAAGCTTCGGCTCGATAGGCATTGCGTTTTTTCTGGTCAAAATAGTACCAGATTAACCCTACAAGCAAAGTTCCCACCATAAAAATAAGCAACCACCACGTATAAGAGAGTGGCCACCAACCCACAGGGTCAGGCAGTTGAATGTCTTGCAACTGGTTTAACAGTTGCTGTTGTTGTTCGGTTAATTTCATACAATCACTCGATAACGACTTAATTGTTCAACAGGATTTTGGTCACTGGCGATTTCCAGCAACGGAATATTGAGCAGGGTAAATTGTTTAAACGCATGTTGCCACAGGGTTTGATACCGCTGTGCATACCACGCTCGGGTATCTGAATTAAAGCTATCCAGAGTCAAGCTCTGCTCGGTAGAGCGATGTTGAGTGGCCGTTAGGCTCAGCCAACCTAAATTGGGCAAAGACTTTTCCAGTGGGTCAACAATATGCAACGCCACAATGTCATTATGACGACGTAATTTTTGCAAATACCCACGGCTGGTTTGGCTTAACTGCAACAGGTCTCCAACTAAAAAAATCTTACTGCCTGGTTTGACAACCTGACTCAGCTTTTTAAGGGTATTTTGCCAAAAAAGAGCGTGATTGAGTGCTTCAGGACGTTGTATTTCAGATTGCAGTTGAATCGCCTTTTGCAAATTGGTTAACAAGGTTGCTTGGCTGCGTTTAGGCGCAATCCATTGGTGATGGTGTTGGTTAAAACTTAACCCCCCCACACGTTCATTTTGGTTTAATGCCACCCACGATAAAATGGCAGAAACATTTAACGCCTGATTTATTTTTAAACGTTCTTGAGAGCCAAAAAACAGCGCAGGAGTTTGTTCGGTCACCACAATAATAGGGCGTTCATGCTCTTCAATAAACACCTTAGTATGTGGTTTTTGAGTACGTGCGGTCACACGCCAGTCAATGTGACGAATGTCATCCCCCGCTTGATATTGGCGCACCTCACTAAACGTCATCCCACGGCCTTTGCGTAGCGCGTGATGATTGCCAAAACTGCTCGACATGAGGTTATTTTGATGCGCTAATTTTTTTTGTTTCACGTGAAACCGAAACGCCACCAAATCATCCAATTGACTATACAGTGACGATAGGCCTTCATCCTGTTCAGTAGACGATTTTTTTTTGGGCGTAACGGCTTTTTTAGGAAAGAGTGGCCACATTATTAGCGTCGCTCCTTACACACTTGGGACAAAACTAATGATTTGATTGATCACCTGATCGGGGGTAATGTTTTGCGCCTCAGCCTCAAAACTTAACAGCAAACGGTGGCGAAAAACATCATGCACCACTGCCTGAATGTCATCAGGACTCACAAAGTCCTTACCTTGCAACCAAGCGTGTGCTCTGGCACAACGAGAGAGCGCAATAGTGGCACGAGGGCTGACCCCCACGGCAATTAAATTCGCCAAGTCACCACTGTACTTTTGTGGTTTACGGGTTGCAATCACCAACTCC
>WFNQ01000227.1 GCA_015488565.1 Thiomicrorhabdus sp. | reverse complement strand
GGGTTGGGAATCAAACCAAATGGCTTATACGCCTCTTCCCACAATTCCAAACCGCCGCCATAATACAACCACGCATTCATTTCATTGGCGGTTAACCCAAACGGAACAGCAGAGAAAAACGCGGCCGCAGGGATTTTACCTTTCCAGTAATACGCCCCCGCATGACCCAATTGCGCATTGCCACGCGAGACCGCATCAAATACCTCAAATGCGCCCACCAATTCACCCGCACCGTAGACTTTAACGTCAATACGGCCGCCCGACATTTCCGTAATCAATTTGGCGATATTATTCGCCCCCGTCCCAAGTCCCGGAAAATTTTTAGGCCATGTGGTAACCATTTTCCACTTGATGGGTTTCGCTGGCGTACACTCCCCACCTGCATTGGTCGAACCACTTTCTGTTCCACACGCTGTTAAAGCGGTCGCCGCTGTTGCACCCGCAATGGCACCAATAAAATCTCTGCGTTTCATGTTTTATTTTTCCTAATTTTTAATAAATTTATATCGTAATCAAGCAAAAGGTAGGGCTAAGAGGAGTCATAATTTAAAGGCTGTCTAGGAGACTGTCTGACTCCTAGCTGAGCTGAGAGTGCACTCTTTTAATTAAGAGACGAAAATTAGACAAAAAATCACTGTATTTAGTTTAAATAAGCAAACAGCATTGTACAGAATACGATTGATGAAATCAAAAGTTGAAGAATTTCCCCCCCTATACCGTGCATCATCTAAGTACAAAATAGGGTTACCACTCCACCTTAAGTTGTCTAGGTTTTTTGCTATACTGATTAATAAGTTTTTTTCCATACGGAATTACTATGCAGACTAAGACTAAAACGCATTTAAGTATCCTTTTTGTTTTGATATTACTGGGGATTGCAATCGCCAGCTTTATTGCATCGCGCCCAGCCACCATCCCAGATAATGTAATTAAGGTGAATGGACGTATTGAAGGTGAAAACCATCTTGCTTCAACTAAAGTCTCAGGAAAAGTTCAGCAAGTGAACGTCGCCGAAGGAAGTTATGTTAAAAAAGGCGATGTGTTAGCACTTATCGATAGCGCCCAAGTCAGAGCAAGAGTCACTCAAGCCGCTGCGGCTTATGGGGCTACATTAGCGAGCTATAAAGCGGCACAGACGGCATTAAAGTTGGTTGGGATGCAAACCCCCATTCAAATTGAAATTGCCCAAGCAACGATAACGTATGCCCAAGCGGCTTTAAAAGCAGCTCAAGCGAATGAAAAACTCGCCAAAAACGATCTACGAAGAGTAAAAAGTTTGTATTCAAAACGCCTTATTTCTAAACACGATGTAGAGAGTGCCGAATTAAATTTAAAAACATTGCACGCCCAAACCATTGCCGAAGAGTCTGCGGTAGAAAAAGCACGCAAAGCATTTTCATTAGCAAACTTAGGTTGGAAAGCGTTTAAGGTTAAGCAAGATGAAGTGGCCGCTGTAAAAGCCAGTACATTACAAGCTCAAGCCTCTCTAATGGAAGCGGTGAGCATTTTAAATGATATGAAAATCCGGTCTCCCATTGATGGTGTCGTTACCACTAAACTGGTCAATGAGGGGGAGGTCATTAATATAGGAGCAGGCCTGTTTAATATTGTTAATTTAGATAAGTTATTTTTAAAAGGTTATATTGCAGAACAAAAAATAGGTCAAATACACCTTGGCCTGAAAGCCGATATTTATTTAGACTCTCTGCCAAAAAGTCCTTTTTCGAGTCAAATTAAATTCATTGCTTCGCACGCTGAATTTACGCCTAAAGAAGTACAAACCCAAGAAGAACGAGTGAAGTTAGTCTATGTTATTAAGCTTTATCTAGACGAAAACCCTAATTACAGAGCGACGCCAGGCTTACCGGCCGATGCTTATATTAAACTTCAATAAAGGTCATGGATATGTCTTTAATTATTGAAGTCAATAAATTATGTAAATGCTATAAAAATATAGAAGCGATCAAGTCAGTTTCACTCTCAATTAAACCAGGTGAAATTTATGGTTTAATCGGCCCAGATGGTTCAGGTAAAAGTAGCTTGATGAAGGTTATCGCAGGGGTCTTAAGTTATAAGTCGGGTCAACTCAATGTCTTTGGTCAACGTGTTGATTCAGAAGCCTCTGCAGAAATCATTAAAGCCAAAATAGGATTTATGCCCCAAGGATTGGGCTTAAATCTTTACCCCGAACTATCCATTGATGAAAACATCAATTTTTTTGCCGATCTACGAGATGTTCCTTTGGCAGAACGAGAAGAGCGTAAAGCGTTATTAATGACGATGATGCAATTGACTGATTTTCGACATAGAGCCATGAAAAACTTGTCCGGAGGAATGAAACAAAAATTAGGCTTAATTTGTACTTTGATTCACAAACCAGAACTGGTCATTCTTGATGAACCTACCACAGGCGTTGATCCAGTATCACGCCGTGACTTTTGGCAAATACTTTCGTACATGGTGCGGCATGAAAAAATGACCGCGCTCGTATCAACCTCTTATATGGATGAAGCTGAACGTTTTCACACTCTTTCACTTTTTTATCAGGGCAAGATTCTCGCTCAAGGCGAACCCGATCAAATTTTAGACTCTATTCAAGGATGGGTTGCTTTAGTGCATAGCCAAGCATTATTTGTTTGTGTTCAAGCGCTCAGCACTCAGTTTACTCAAGTAAATATTTTTGGTAAAGCCATTCGTGTTGTGGCTTATGACATAAGCCGAGAAGACTTTGAACATCAACTAAAATCTATTTTAGCTCGCTGCCCCAAAAGTCATTACCAAATAGAGTCCATTGATCTGGAAGATGCATTTATTGGTTTGTTACGACCAAAAAACAAAGATCAAACCGTCAAGCCTGCATTGGATGCTACAAAGCCAAATAGTATTTTTGATACCAATACCTTAATGATTGAAGCCCAAAATTTAACCCGTCAGTTTGGTACGTTTACAGCCGTTGATCAGGTCAGTTTTTCTGTTCAATCGGGGCAAATATTTGGTTTATTAGGCGCAAATGGCGCAGGAAAAAGTACCGTTATAAAAATGCTTACGGGTCTACTTAAACCCAGTAAAGGAAAGGGACAAGTATCAGGAGCAGATTTAAACTCCTCTGGGCAAAAAATTAAAGAAAATATTGGCTACATGTCACAATCATTTTCGCTCTATGCCGATTTAACCGTCGTTGAGAACTTAAAGCTCTATGGACAAATTTATGCCGTTCCAAAAAAAAAATTGGCTAAACGCATCCAATGGGCTTTACAAATGGGAACGTTAGAGCAAGAAACTCATACGTTAGTCGGTAGCCTGCCCATGGGGTTACGCCAGCGTTTAGCATTAGGCTGTGCTCTTTTGCATGAGCCAAAGGTACTGTTTTTAGATGAACCTACCTCAGGAATTGATCCAATAGGACGACAACAATTTTGGACGATTTTAGTGACCTTAGCCAAACAGAGTGGTGTGGCTATTTTGATCACAACGCACTACATGAGTGAGGCGGAACACTGTGATCAATTGGCTTTAATGCAAGCGGGGAAAGTGATTGCCCAAGGTAGCCCCACAAACTTAAGACAGCAAGTATCTGACGCTTTAGGTGATGTAATCAGCATGAAAGTGAATCAACCTTATGCCGCATTGGAGTTACTTAAAAAAGCCCACTACGACAAGGCTTTTTTATTTGGTAAACGGGTGCACTTGTTCTCATCGCAAGTAGCGCAAACTCAAAAAAAGGTACTTGCGTTACTTCATCAACAAGCCATAGAGGTGTTAGACGTGCAGCATTTACCCCCTACTCTGGAGGATGTATTTGTTCATTTTTTAGAATCAAATAAGATACAACCTACCGCTAATTTAAAGCCTAAAGAGTCGAGCTCTTTATGAAATGGTCTCGAATTAAAACCATCTCAACTAAGGAGTGGCTGGAAATTTGGCGAGATAAGCTCTACTTGGCTATGGCCTTTCTTATTCCCGTTATTATGATGGTGGTGTTAGGTTTTGGCATGTCGATGGATGTTGAAAAGATTCCTTTTGTAGCCATCGATTACGATAAAACAGAGCAAAGCCGAGATTATCTACATAATTTTAGTGATTCACGCTATTTTGATTATCAAGGAATGGCGGCTAATGAAAAACAGGCTGAATCCATGATGGATCAAAATAAAATTCGTTTTATTTTAATCATTCCACCTGGTTTTCAAGAAAAATTACAAGCGGGTAAAAAGGTGCAAAGTCAGTCTTTAATTGATGGACTATTTACCTATCAATCAAAGGTCGTAAAAGGCTATGTTTTGGCGATCAATGCAAACTATAACCAGCAATTGCTACAAAATTGGTTCGCTAAAAAACAGGGGATGAAACCAAGCGATATCTCTGCAATGCTGTCTCCTGTCAGTTTAGAAACTCGCTATTTATATAATGAGCAGATGAGCAGTCTATGGTCCACTGGCTCGGGGATGATTATGTTGGTCATGTTAATGGCTCCTGCTCTTTTGACCGCTTTAGGCGTTGTACGAGAAAAGGAGAGTGGTTCAATCTTTAATATTTACGCATCAACAGTAACACGTACGGAGTTTATCCTTGGCAAGCTATTACCTTATATTGCCATCTCATTCTTAAATCTATTAGTGCTGACTTGGATGGCTCTCGTGCTGTTTGGCGTCCCCTTTAAAGGCGATCCAGTTCTATATTTAGTGGCCTCTGTACTGTTTGTAAGTTGCGCAACAGGTATTGGGCTATTCGTTTCTATTTTAGTAAAAACACAAGCCTCTGCTGCTTTAATTACTCTTCTGGGTACCATGATTCCTGGCATGATGTTTTCGGGCTTGCTTATGCCCGTTTCTTCTATGGATACGCCCGCTAAAATAGAAGCACATTTATTACCAGGCATGTACGAATTAAATATTGTGTGGGGTAGCTTCTTAAAGGGACAAGGATGGTCTGACTTATGGGGAAATATGGCCATTTTGGCTCTGTACTCTATGGTGTTATGGGGGTTAGCTATCTGGAAATTTAAAAAACGAGTGGCCTCATAATGCGCTTATGGTGGCTAAGAGTATTTGCGTTAACCCAAAAGGAGTTATTGCAGTTTTCACGAGACATGATTTTGGTAGTCGCCGTTGCATGGTTTTTTATAGGTGAAGTTTATGTTGCAGGCTCAGGCGTGAAAATGGAATTAATTAATGCACCCGTGGTTATTATGGACCATGATCGTTCCGAAGCCTCCCGAGATTGGGCAAGCCAACTTAAAGCACCTTACTATAAGGTTTTGGGTTATGTTAACTCGCAACAAGAAGCGTATGATTTATTAGATAAAGGGGAGGTCATTGCCATATTTGATATCCCGGCTGATTTTGAAAAACGTCTATTATTGGGTCAAAAAACCTCAATCCAACTTGAGTTGGATGCAAGTAATATTATTATCGGCAACCTTGCTAACAGTTATTCGAGCTTAATGAATGCTGAATTTAACCAAAAGTGGATGCTTAAGACGATGAAAATCGTTGATGCAGAGACGATTCAAGCCCCTATGGTTGAGCTACGCCAAAAAATTTATTACAACCCAGAGGGTAAAGCCACTTGGTTTATGCCTATCTCCGAGATGATGACCGTTATTACGTTATTAGCGCTTTTTTTACCTGCCGCCATGATCGTCAGAGAGAAGGAGCGCGGAACCATTGAACAACTGACCGTAGCACCTTTAACCCCATTTCAAATTTTATTTCCTAAAATACTCGCCGTTGAAATTATTATTTTATTAGGCGTGGCTGTCAGTGTATTGGGCGTGGTTGGTGCCGTATTTCAAGTTCCTTTTCGAGGCAGTCTAATACTATTTTTCTTTGTCACCATGGTGTACATCTATGCTGTTTCGGGCTTAGGCTTGTTTATCGCCAGCGTAAGTCGAAATCTTGGTCAAGCACTCATGGTATCGTTTATGGTCTTAATGCCAATGATGTTATTATCTGGAGCATGGACACCCAAAGAAGCGATGCCTGAATTTCAGCAATATTTAGTGGTACTCTCGCCGTTATCTTATTATATTGACATGGGGTATAGCATTATTTTAAAAGGGGCAACAATCCAACTCATTTGGTGGCCTTTATTGCAACTTTTTGCGTTAGGAAGCATTCTATTTTGGCTTGGATTAATTCAATTTAATCGTCAATTAAAATAAAAAAGGAGCCTATGGCTCCCCTTATTTTATTACTTAAAAATTCGCCCTTGGATTAAAAGGCATTTGTTCTTCCATCTGTTTATAAAACGCTTTTTGCTCATCGGTTTCCGCTGGCGGAGTGTGAATCTGAACAATCACATACTGATTACCCGGTGTTTTGCCCAACCCGCGTCCTTTAATACGCAACTTGGTTCCCGACTGTGTGCCTGCTGCAATCCCCATTTTGATTTTCCCTTTGAGGGTAGGGATTTCAACTTTAGCACCCAGTGCCGCTTCCCAAGGGGTAATCGGCAGATCCAAATACACATCGTCGTCCTCCACTCGGAACAACGGGTGTTTTTGCAGGTTAACTTCAATAATCACATCACCCGCTGGGCCACCATTAAAACCACTGTAGCCTTTGCCTTTTACACGCACTTTTTTACCTTGCGTAATCCCAGCAGGAATACGAACTTTAATGGGTTTCGTATCATAAGAGGACGAACTGGAACGAGCATTGCCTGTCTGAACATTAATGGTTCGTTCCGTCCCTTCGATTGCTTCTTCCAATGTAATCATCACGGCAACGCTTTGATCTTCACCTTTACGCGGTTGCGCTTGCTGCTGACCAAAGCCACCCGCACCACCGTGTTGACCGCCAAAGCCACCGCCACCACCGAACATGGAGCTAAAAATATCACTGTAGTCTTCAGTGCCACCACCAAAGCCACCCGCACCTTGTTGATATCCACCACCAAAACCACCGGCCTGACGCTGTTCATAATTCGATCCAAACTGATCGTACAACGCCCGTTTTTCAGGGTCACTTAAGGTCTCATAGGCTTCACTAATCTCTTTAAACTTAGTCTCATCGCCCGTTGGCTTATCAGGGTGATATTTTGCCGCCATTTTGCGGTAGGCTTTTTTTATCTCTGCCTCACTCGCAGAACGGGAAATACCTAAACTCGCATAATAATCTTGACTCATTCGTCTATTTCTCTCTCTAAGTTCTTAATACACATCAATAATGCCTAATAAAATAAGGGCAAGTACGGATGATTTCAAGGAAAATCCATTAAATTTTCTACTCCAACGTACCCTCTCTTGATATGATCTACAAAAATAACAATGAGACCTATTATGACACAAGCCTCCTTCGCGGGTAAAAAAGCCCCCTATCATTTATTAGAAAACATTCCTAAATTAATGACCGATTACTATGTTTTAAAGCCAGATCCAACTCAGGTCGAACACGCCGTTAGTTTTGGCACATCGGGACATCGTGGCTGCTCAACACAGGCTACATTTAATGAAGACCACATTGCGGCTATCTGCCAAGCCATTGTGGAATATCGTTATTTACAAAATACCAATGGCCCTATTTACATCGGTATGGACACGCATGCCCTGTCCGAAGCCGCACACGCCACGGCCATTGAAGTATTTGCTGCCAATCAAATCCATATTATGATTCAATCAAATGGCCGATACACCCCCACGCCGGTCATCTCTAATGCGATTTTGCGCTACAACCAAGGAAAAACGGCGGGGCTGGCCGATGGGATTGTGATTACGCCCTCACACAACCCGCCCAAAGATGGCGGCTTTAAATACAATACACCCAATGGTGGCCCTGCCGATACCGAAGCGACCTCTTGGATTCAAGACCGTGCCAATGCCATTATTCAAAAAGGATTAGTAGCCGTAAAACGTTTACCGTTTGTCGAGGCACTTGCTTCCGAATTTGTCACCCCCACCGATCTCATCACCCCTTATATTGAAAACCTTGATAAAGTCGTTAATATGCAAGCGATAAAAGAGGCCGGATTATCATTAGCCGTTGATCCAATGGGGGGTGCGGCGGTTGATTTTTGGCAGCCCATTGCCGATTTTTATGGCTTAAACCTGACCATTGTGAATCCACAAGTCGATCCCACTTTCTCCTTTATGCACGTGGATAAAGATGGCAAAATTCGCATGGATTGCTCCTCCTCTTATGCCATGGCGGGACTCATCAACCTAAAAGATCAATACGATTTGGCCTTTGCCAACGACCCTGATGTCGATCGCCACGGCATTGTCACCAAGTCAGTCGGTCTGATGAACCCCAATCACTATTTAGCGGTGGTGATTCAATACTTATTCACTCACCGCCCCCACTGGCCAAAGAATGCGGCGGTTGGAAAAACGCTGGTTTCAAGCTCCATGATAGACCGTGTTGCAAACGCTTTACATCTTAACTTGTCCGAAGTGCCAGTTGGCTTTAAATGGTTTGTGGAAGGCTTAGAGACCGGCGAATTTGGCT
>WFNQ01000226.1 GCA_015488565.1 Thiomicrorhabdus sp. | reverse complement strand
CGCGACTATTGTAATAGATTTAACCCTCTAAACCAATTTGCATACCAACTTTACTTTAATCTAAATCCCCATGACAAGGTAATGCTTATAAAAAACGAAAACACCGCCTATTTACAAAGCTTATGAATCAAAAAATATTTTTCTCCCCCCCTCTTTCTAACAACGATTTAACATATTCCATCAGTAGCGCCCCTCTAAAGCGCACTAAAACAATACAAAATAAACCCAAACCAGTGCACAATAGACATTACACCTTGATTTAAATCAAAAAAAACAATAGTAAAAAAAATAATGCATTGATAAATAAAGTAATTTTTAATATTGGCACAATTAAAGCTTTTCATCCATCTAAAATTCCTACATCAATCTTTTATGGAGCTCTATCAACATGTCACAAGACAGTACTCGTTTTAACCCCCTCTCTTTTACAGGGCGTTATCGCATCTTGCATTTAACTTGGTTTGCCTTCTTTATGTCCTTTGTGGTCTGGCTTGGACTTGGGCCAATTATGCCATTCCTCCAAGAAGCACTGGACTTAACCAACCAGCAAGCCAAAGTACTCTTAATTTTGAACGTCGCCATGACCATTCCAGCCCGAATTATTGTGGGCATGTTAGTTGATAAATTTGGCCCTAAAATCATGTATTCCGCCATTTTGATATTAGGGGGCTTTATCAGCATCGCCTTTGCATGGGCACAAACTTATGAACAACTGGCGCTATTAAGGTTTTTATCTGGCTTTATTGGTGCCGGTTTTGTTGTTGGTATTCGCATGATTTCAGAGTGGTTTCCTGCCAAACAAACTGGTATTGCGCAAGGCGTATACGGAGGCTGGGGTAACTTTGGTTCAGCCGGTGCCGCCATGACACTGCCTTTTATTGCGGTCGCCATGGGTGATGTAGACGGTTGGCGTTACGCCATTACCTTTGCGGCTATTGCCGCCATTGTTTATGGTGCCATTTACTTCTTTAGCGTTTCCGACACGCCAAAAGGCTCTACCTACTTTAAGCCTAAAAAATCAGGCGCAATGGAAGTCACCTCAAAAGGCGACTTGTTCCTCTATATTATTATGAACATCCCGCTATTCCTTGCTTTAGGCGTACTAACTTGGAAACTGTCACCAGAAAACATGGGACTCATTACCGTTGAAACCACTTATGCAATTTACCTTGCACTTGTGGCCACCTACGCGGTACAAGTTTGGAAAATATGGCATGTCAATGGCCACATTCTAAAAAAACCCGTGCCCGCACTGCACCGTTATAAATTTAAACAGGTCGCTATTTTAGACTGGGCTTATTTGGTCACCTTCGGTACCGAACTCGCCGTGGTTTCCATGCTGGCTATGTTTTATGTGTCTTGGTTTGAGTTGCCTAAAATCACCGCCGCGCTATTAGCAGGAATCTACCCATTCATTAACCTTGTGGCTCGCCCAGGTGGCGGTTGGATCAGTGATAAGTTTGGTCGCCGCAGAACATTAATTGTTATTTTTGCAGGAATTGCGGGTAGCTTTTTAGTCTTAGGATTGGTCGATAAAGAGTGGTCGGTTGGTATGGTTGTTGGAATCACCATTATCGCAGGTATCTTCTCTAAAGCGGGTTCTGGTGCGGTATTTGCCATGGTTCCGCTAATTCAACGTCGAATGACGGGGCAAATTGCAGGCATGGCTGGTGCGTATGGTAACGTGGGAGCGGTGGTCTTCTTAACCGTAAACAGCATGGTCGATTACGATGTCTTTTTTATGGTCATCGGAATTGTCGCGGCTATTGTATTGGCACTGATTGTCTTCTTCCTAGATGAACCCGAAGGCACCATGACCGAAGTACTGCCCGATGGTACAGTACAAATGATTGACGTTAAATAAAATTCATAAAAAATAAACATTCCTCTAAAAAGCCAGTTTATACTGGTTTTTTAATGTCTGAAAAAAAGAGAACACGATTTATGAGCAACCAACTTAATATTGCCATTGGACTCTACAGTTCAGCAGGTGTTAAACCTGAAAATCAAGATTCACTCAGCCACTGCATTCCCACCGACGAATCTCTTGAAAACAAAGGGATTGTTACCGTACTCGCCGATGGCGTAAGCAGTAGTGAAGCCGCCAAACAAGCCAGTCATACCGCCGTAACCTCTTTTATATCCGACTACTACTCCACTCCCGATACATGGAGCACCAAAAAATCCTGTCAACAAATTATTAGTGCCATCAACTCATGGCTATTCAAACAAGGGTGCAGTCAGGCGAATGAATTCAAAGGCTGGGTAACCACCTTTGATGCCATTATTTTTAAATCCACTACCGCCTACATTATGCACATAGGCGACTCACGAGTTTACCGCCTGCGTAAAGGCGAACTGAAACAAATGACCCGTGACCACATTACCTGGTTAAACTCCGAACGAAGCCATCTAAGTCGTGCACTGGGAGT
>WFNQ01000225.1 GCA_015488565.1 Thiomicrorhabdus sp. | reverse complement strand
CTGGACTTTACACAATATTACAGATTCTAAGCCTCAGTCTATTTGAGAAAACCCCATTAAATCAACTGCTTACAAATATAGAAAACAAATTCGAGAATGACGACAATCCTAAGCAATTGAATTTATTAGATTTAACGTTGGGACACTAGTGCCTACTTGTCTAAAGTCGTCAAATAAGACTCATAATCGCCTCTAAAATCAAGATGTCCATCTTCGCTTAAGACAAGTACGCGCGTAGCTAAAGAGGAGACAAACTCTCTGTCGTGTGAGACAAAAATAAGTGTACCCGGGAAATCAAGCATCGCTTGGTTAAGTGATTCAATAGATTCCATATCCAAATGGTTGGTTGGCTCATCCATAATCAGTACATTTGGTTTTTGCAGCATCAGCTTACCAAACAGCATACGCCCTTGCTCGCCCCCTGAAAGGACTTTAACCGACTTATCAATGTCTTTTTGAGAGAAGAGTAAGCGCCCCAGTACGGCACGAAGAGCTTGCTCATCATCGCCGGGTTGTTTCCACTGCCCCATCCAATCAATTAAGGTCATATCCTCTTCAAAGTCTGATGCATGATCTTGAGCGTAATACCCCAGTTTTACATTTTCAGACCACTTAACGGTGCCAGAGGTTAACTCGGTATCGCCCATTAAACACTTAAGCAAGGTGGTTTTACCCGCACCGTTTGGTCCGATTACCGCTAAACGCTCGCCTACTTCAATCATCATGTTCAAATCATTCAAAACTTCGTTATCATCCCCTTCATTATCGGAGTAGATTTTATTAAGTTTTTCAACTTCTAATGCCGTACGAAAGAGCTTTTTATCTTGTTCAAAGCGAATATAAGGATTGACTCGGCTAGAGGCTTTGACTTCTGTTAGCTCAATTTTATCCAGTAACTTTGCTCGAGACGTCGCTTGTTTTGCTTTAGAGGCGTTGGCTGAAAAACGACTCACAAAACTTTTTAGGTCATTAATTTGAGTCTGTTTTTTAGCGTTATCCGATTGAATTTGATCTTGAATCATCGCCGCAGCGGTCATGTATTGATCGTAGTTTCCTGGGTAAACACGTAATTCGCCATAATCTAAATCTGCCATGTGCGTACAGACACTGTTTAAGAAATGTCTATCATGCGAGATAATCACCATGGTACTTTTACGATCATTTAATACATTTTCTAACCAACGAATGGTATTAATATCCAAGTTATTGGTTGGCTCATCCAGTAATAAAATATCAGGATCAGAGAACAATGCCTGAGCCAATAATACACGTAACTTCCAACCTGGAGCTACTTCACTCATCGATCCATAATGTTGTTCAACAGGAATTTCTAATCCCATTAATAGCTCACCCGCTCTGGATTCGGCAGTATAACCGTCCATTTCACCAAACTGAACTTCTAAGTCGGCGACCAGCATTCCTTCCGTTTCGCTCATCGCAGGCAAACTGTAAATACGGTCTCGTTCACGCTTTACTTCCCAAAGCTCAGGTTGCCCCATGATTACGGTATCAATAACACTGTACTCTTCGTAAGCAAACTGGTCTTGCTTTAGCTTTCCAACACGCAAGTCTTCACCAATACTGACCACACCTGTAGTCTGCTCTAAGTCACCTCCGAGTATTTTCATAAAGGTCGATTTACCACACCCGTTAGCACCAATTAAACCGTAGCGTTTACCGTCACTAAACTTGACTGAAATATCTTCAAAAAGGGGTTTTTCACCAAATTGCATGGTAATGTTTGCTGTTGAAATCAAAATTCTTTTCCTACTTGTATGAGTGCTTTATAAACGTAAATTTTTAATGGTCGCTATTGTGCCATAAATTAAGATAAATAGTTGTTCTAAAACTAAAAACCCCCAAAGAACCTTATAGGTTATTTGGGGGTTTTTAGTTCAAACAATCGTATTTAAAACGACTTAGATTGATTTAATCGATTTAAGTCACTTTAGATCGCTTCACTTAATAGCGCATTCATACGCTTAATAAATTCAGCTGGGTTTTCAAGCGTATCGCCTTCGGCCAGTTGTGCTTGCTCAAGTAAGAACAAAGACCACTCTTTTAGCTTAGCTTCATCACTTAAATTCTCAAGTTTTTTAACTAACGCATGATCTGGATTAAGCTCTAACACAGGCTTTTGTTTTGGAACTGCCTGTCCCATTTGCTCCATCATTCTAGCCATATGTGCCGACATATCCCCTTCAGCACTCACCACACAGGCTGGAGAGTCGGTTAAACGAGTGGTCATACGAACGTCTGAAACGGCATCTTCAATGGCTGATTTAACACGATCCACTAAGGCTTCACGAGTTTTCTTTTCCTCTTCAGATAGGTCTTTTTCAGCCTCATCTTCAAACTCTTTTAAGTCAGCCGAGGTAATTGATTTAAGTGGTTTGCCTTCAAAGTCAGTTAAATGAGAGACTAACCACTCATCAATACGGTCGGATAATAAAATAACCTCAATGCCTTTTTTACGGAACATCTCTAAATGTGGACTGCCTTTAGCCGCCGCATGAGTATCTGCCACGATGTAATAAATGGCTTCTTGATCTTCTTTCATGCGATCAACGTATTGCTCAAATGAAACGCGTTGTGCTTCACTACTTTCATCGTGCGTTGAGGCAAAGCGAACCAACTTCGCAATTTTGTCTTTATTGGCAAAATCTTCAACCAGCCCCTCTTTCATCACTTGACCAAACTGATCCCAAAACAGGTGATAGTTTTCTTGATCGTCTGCTTTGGCCATTTTAGCCAACTCGGTCAAAATACGTTTAACCGACGCGGCACGAATTTTATCAACGACTTTATTGCTCTGTAAAATTTCTCGCGATACATTCAATGGCAAGTCGGCAGAATCAATGACACCCTTAATAAAGCGCAAGTAAGAGGGCATTAATTGCTCAGCATCATCCATAATAAAAACACGTTTTACATACAGTTTTAGACCATAACGACGATCACGTTCATACAGGTCAAACGGTGCTTTTTTAGGGATATACAGTAAAGAGGTATATTCCAGAGTCCCTTCTACTTTGTTATGCAAGTGCGCCAGTGGCTCTTCAAAATCATGTGTAAGTGTTTGATAAAAGTTTTTATAGTCCTCTTCACTTAACTCTGATTTTGGTTGTGTCCACAGAGCGGTAGCTTTGTTAACTTGTTCAAACTCACCGGTTGGCTTTTGCTCTTTGGCTTCTTCATCCCATTCCGATGCGAGCATTTTAATAGGAAAGCTAATATGATCTGAATAAGTGGTAATGATTGTTTTTAAACGCGACTCTTCTAAAAACTCACTCATATCTTCTTTGATATGCAGCGTAATTTCAGTCCCTTTTTGAGCTTTTTCAACCGTTTCTAAGGTAAACTCACCTTCACCTTGAGAAACCCATTTTGTCCCTTCTTCTTTAGGTGTACCTGCTTTACGGGTAATGAGGGTCACTTCGTCTGAAACAATAAAAGAGGAATAAAAACCAACACCAAACTGACCAATTAAGTGAGAATCTTTGGCTTGGTCGCCTGTCATGTTTTCTAAAAACTTTTTGGTTCCAGAATTTGCAATGGTTCCAATATTGGCAATCACTTCATCACGTGTCATCCCAATTCCGTTATCAGAGATGGTAACCGTTTTCGCTTCTTTATCAAACTCAACTTGAATGTACAGCTCTTCTTCGCCTTCGGTCAATGCATCATTAGAAACAGCTTCAAAACGCAACTTATCTAACGCATCCGATGCATTAGAAACTAACTCACGTAAAAAAATCTCTTTATTTGAATACAGCGCATGAATCATTAGCTTTAACAGTTGATTCACTTCCGTTTGAAACGCATGGGTTTCTGTTGAACTCATCTGATACTCTCCATTTAGATTTAATCATTTAAAAAAAACAAGTGACTAATCAATAGGGATTCGCTTATTTTTTTTCAAGGGGAAGAAACAAAAAAAGCACAGAAACTTCTGTGCTTTTTAGTTTTATTAAAAAGAAAGGGGTTAAACCTGACAGTTAATCATTAGAAAAAATCAATATCATCCTCAGCCTCTTCTGCT
>WFNQ01000224.1 GCA_015488565.1 Thiomicrorhabdus sp. | reverse complement strand
TTTTTCGGTTGATTCGGTTTTTTTGGAATTACAACAGCAAGAAGAGTCGCTCCCTTTTTCAGGCGGGGGGACTTCAATGGTGTAGTGCAGTCCGTCTTTGATTAACACTTCTTGCAGGGTATCGACGGGGATGTGTTCCGACATGGTGATGGTGGCAGAGGCGTTTTCGACATCAACGGTAACGCTAATGACTTCTTCTAGGCTAGAAATGGCTTTTTCAACACTGGTTTTACAACCCGCGCAAGACATTCCGATGACGTTGTATTGGTGTTTCATATTGTGTGTCATGATATTTCCTTTCAAATTATTAGAGGGTTCAAACAGGGTTTTAGGGCTTTAAGCCACCACGCTTGAGCCATGCTTGGTAGGTTTTATCTGACCAAAAATTTTGAAAGTAAGCGATGGCTTGCAGTCGCTCGTGTCGTGTGAGTTTGTCTTTAAAGGCGGGCATGGTGCCTCCAATAGGAATACCACCACGTTGAATGGTGGCATCCAACGCTTTCAGGCGGTGATGCCATGCATGAGCCGTGCCATTTAAAGGGGGTGCTGGGTACTTGCCATTAGGCAGTTCTGCTCGCCAATCTTTGACTACACCTTGTGCTTTATCGCCATGGCAGACGGCACAGTTTTGTTTAAAGACTTGTTGACCTTTTTGAGCGTCTTGAGGTGAATACCAGCGTTTTTCTGCCGTGTGAGTATGTGGTGAGGTATGAAGAATGTCTGACTGTGCATTCGCGCCTGTGCTTAGAATGAGTAGTGCTGGGATTAAAAATAGGGTTTTCATATTGAATTTCCTTTGGATCTCTTTGTATTCTTTTTATAGGGGGGGAAGAATTTTGTTTTTAATTAAAACATTTAAAAATTTTCCCCCCCCTATCTTTTCTACAGTTTGTTATGGTTGTTGTAATGGTTTAACCCAAATGCTTACACTATTTTTCACGTTTCTATGTAAGGATCTGGGTTTAATAAACGTCTATTAAAACCAGAATCGTAACCCAGCGACCCAGCTGGTTTCTGAAACGCTGCCGGTTTCGGCTTTGGTGTAGTCCGCTTTTTTACCGTAAGTGTGGTTATGAGTCACGCCAATATAGGGTGCAAATTTTCGGGTAAACTCATAACGTAATCGCAGTTCGGCTTGGGAGGAGGATAGCCCTGAACCCAGTCCCATTTTGGCGTCATCGGCACTGTACACATCAAAGGCAAGGCTGGGGGTTAAAATCCATTTTTGCGTGATAAGTGCTTCGTATTCGGTATCGAACCGAAAGCCAATATTGTCTGAATTTGCGAGCAGTACCGCATTGGTTTCAAAGAAGTAAGGGGCCAAGCCTTGTAAGCCAATGGCGCCCCATGTTTGGGTATTATCGGGGGTGGTGTCATAGGCCAACCCCATTTGCACGTCCCAAAAACGTTTGATTGGGCGGCTGTAGAGCAGTTGGTTTTCAGACTCGATTTGTCCGTTTACATTTTCCCCTTCCGTTTTTAGATAGAGTTTATTCCAATCTTTACCTACCCATGCGGTGGCATCCCAACTGGTTGGGTTGCCGTTTTCATTATTGATTTCAAAGGTGTCCATTAAAAAATAGGTGAGCAAGGGATCACGTTCCGCACCTGCCTGTGCTTGTGATGCCACTAAGCTAAGGGCAATCAACGCGGTTTTAATGGTTTTGTTGACGGTTTTGTTTGTTGTTATGTGGTTCATGGCGGTTCTCCTAAAAATTAATCGCATTATCGAATGTGCACACGTCTAAACATGCCTATCATGTGATAGAGCAAGTGGCAGTGAAATGCCCAGTCGCCTTTTGCATCCATGGTGACGCGGTAGCTAATTTTAGAGCCGGGTTGCACCACAACCGTGTGTTTTCTAGGAATGTGATTTTCATCACCCGTTTCAAGATCGCTCCAAACCCCGTGCAAATGCATCGGATGATTCATCATAGTATCGTTAATAAAGGTAATGCGAATACGTTCACCATACTTAAACTCCAATGGTGGGGCGTCTTCATAGGGGATTCCATCAATCGACCACATATAGCGCTCCATATTGCCAGTTAAATGCAATACAAGTTCTTTGGTGGGCTTGGGTTCATGGCGTGTGGGGTAAAGGTTTTTTAAATCGGCGTAGGTTAGCACCTTACGACCGTTATTTCTTAGCCCAACACCGGGATCATCCAAACGATATTTTGGCGCTTTCGCACGCATATCAATTTGTGGTCCCTCTTTGCGCGGCACGTCTATTTGGGGCAGATTTGGATTCATGTTCATGGGAATATGAGCCGCATCCGGGTCGCTGTTCATTGACCCCATATTATGTGTGGCGTGATCCATATTTTTCATGCCGCTCATTTTGTGACCTGCGTGAGAGGTCTCTTTTTTCATGTTCATGCCAGAGTGTTCAGACGATGGATTGTCCATATTACTCATGCCAGCCATATTATGTGTGGCGTGATCCATGCCCATGTCTGTCATGGTTAAAATGGGGTAGGGATCCATTTCAGGCGCACTGGCCAGCTGTGATGCATCTGAGGTTAGAGAGCCAATGGCATAACCTGAACGGTCAATGGCTTGAGCAAAAATGGCATAGGGTTGTGCTTG
>WFNQ01000223.1 GCA_015488565.1 Thiomicrorhabdus sp. | reverse complement strand
CCATCCGTTGAGTTGCTTGGTGTAATGGGTTTTTGAGTACTGTATGAACCCGACGCATCTGACCAAGACACCGTAACATTCTCAATGGTTTTAGTCGCCCCCGCATTGAGCACAAAATTCCAAGCTGTCCCAGCACTGGAAGGCGCTAAGGTAATTGGCTGGCCTGCTGCCCCTTGCAAGGTCACGGCATTGTTAATGGTATAGGTTTGACCAGAAGCAAAAGTCATCTTGGCATTAGGCGTGGTATTGCTAAGGGTATTGGTGGTTAAGCTGTCATTAAAAATCACACCAGAAACAGACGCATTGGTTAGCGTAAGGGTATCAAAGGTTTTGCCATTGGTGGTCACAGTTTGTGCCGCCGTGCCATTTAAGATGAGGCTTGAATTGGTGGCGATTAAGGCGTTAGTGCCTGTGCGAATGTCAATATCGCCTTTTACAGTTACGGTGCTGTTACTGATGTCCAAGGTTTTTAACGCGGTATCTGCACCTTGACCTAATTGAAGATTGCCACCAATGTTCAGGTCAAAACCATTGGTTTGATAGGTAACAGCACGGTTTTCAAAACTGTCTCCATTGATTTGTAATGATTGACCATTATTAAGAGTAATGGGCCCTGTTTGGGTTACAACAGAATTACTTCTTGAGATCCAAATATTACAGTCATAGCCATTGTTTAATGGTGGTATCGTTTGATTTGTACCAAAAAGCCTTATTTCTGAAATGCTAAGTGTGGCATTGGTATCAAATACAAGAGGATTAGCACCGAGTAGAAAAATATGCTGTGTAGAGGATGTAAAGTCACCTGAGCCGATGCTTAAAATATTACGAACCGCCATACGACGAGAGTTTTGGGTCGTGGTATGGCCTGATTGCCCTACGGTTAAGTTATTAAAGCCATTACTCCAAGACCGATCAAGCGTATTATAAGTTAGGCTACTGGTTCCCGTTAAAATCAGTGAGGCATCGTTGTATTGTTCGCTGTTAATCGTACCATCCGCCGTAAAGTCACCATTAACGGTGATCACCGACGAATTGACCTGCATTTCACTGGTGGGAGACGATTGATCGAAGTTGCCTGCCACGTTGATACTGTAGTTATTGCTAGTGGTATTGATTTTTCCATTGTTGATGGTGAGGTTATTATTTATCGTTAATGCCTCATTTAAAACGAGGCCGTTATTATTGCTCCCCCCTGTATTGTCAATGCTTAAATCATAAAAAGCATCACCCGAGGTGATGAGGCTTTGAGGACTTGTGCCATTAAAAATCACACTGGATGTGCCGGCAGTAAACTTCCCTTGATTGTTCCAGTCCTGACCGACATAAATCGTACCATTGCTGGCATCGAGTTCATTCACCCCTGTGGTATCCGTTAAGATAGAAAGGTTCCCATTAATGGATAAAACTGAAGCGTTACTAAGAATTAACTTTCCCTTACGGTTACCGCTACCTCCAATAACCACACTATTACAACTAATATTGTTGCCCATGGTATCTAAAGTGGTTATTTTATCGGAGCCATTGCCACTTAAAGACAGATCGTTACAGGTAATATCGCCTAATAAAGTAAAGGTAGAGTTACTTGCACTGCTGTTTTCGGCCAACCAGAGTGATGGGTAGTTGGCAATGGTAATATTTGCTTGCCCTCCTTGAGGAGGGCTGTATTTAAAGCGACTGTTGTTCAGCGTTGCGCCTGCCGTTACAAAAGAGGTACCGCTCTTATTAAGTACCACCACTCCGCCATCTAGTATTCCAGTCCCTAATGTGAATAGGTTTTTAACTACAATACCTAAGGTTGGATTAATGGTGGTGGTTTGTCCTGCAGTCACGGCATTTACATTATAAAAACGTTTATCCCACCAGATGGCATTGTCGTTAATAATAACTCCTGTCCCTGTAAAATTAACGGTACTGGTATCATAGTTAAAGTCACCGTTGGTAAAATTCCAATCACCACTGACGTTAAAGGTATTGTCTCCACCACCCATTAGGCCATTAATGTAGATATGATGGGTTGTAACATTGCCCCCGGGATTGAAAGTATTATTGCTTTTAATATAAAGCGTTTCATTTAGAATGGTATTGCTCGGATCAACGACTAAATTCAGCGAAGCATCCACCTCATGAAAAATATCTTCATCCCCACTGACGGAATTATCGTAACGACTGAGGTCAAGGTTGCTTAAAGCTAAATTATCATCACTTCCTATGCTTAAATGCGTCTCAATGAGTTCGACACCAGTAATATCCCCCACACCATCGTACTTAAGAACCGCGACGGCTTCTTGACTATCCAATGCACCATCAATAAATACGGTAATAATGGCACCACTTGCCAGCGCAGGAACCGCAGAAATAACCCAAGTACCAGCAACAATATTTTGTGCTTCAGCAAAGAGCGTTCCATTACTTGCAAACCGAATGGTTCCCGTATCACTGCAATCGGTAACTCTATCCGCCTGTTTGCAGGTGCCTGATAGGGTTAATGCCATGGCTTGTGTGCTGAAAAAAAGGCTCAATAATCCGATAAAAAACCATTGATATGTACATGTTGGCTGGTTCATTTTATTGTCCTACCCATTGAACCGCATCGCGTACGGTACTTTGGTCAAATTTAATTCTAAAGCGTAAAAACATCCCTTCACTGGTGTTACGACTGGGGGAGAAGTCTTCATCATGAAATCCAGTTAAATTATAACCTAAGCTAATCCACATGTTTTTAGCGAGAGTTCGGCCAATAGATAGCCCTGTATTGTAATCATATTGATTAAGGCTCACTGATCGTAATAGGTTTCCGTGTACACCAATATCCCACTTAGGCGTGACATCGTAACGGCTTTCAAAGCCAGCCAAGTCGGTAAAGCTGCGATAACGTTTGTTGTTAAGGGTTTCATTCACGGTTTTTGCGGCGTATTGTAACGACAGTTGCCAGCGGTTGCGTTTGTAGTTGGCATTAAAATTATTGATGATTCGCCAATCGTTATCCGTTTGCGGGCTACCACTTGTATCGCGTCCTTTTAAATCCAGTTTATTTAAAAACAGCCAGTTGCCAGCGGTGTTTTGTTGAGCGGTGATGAGTGGGCGATACGCCAGCCCTAAGCGAATGGCTCCCTCTTTGGTTAATAGCCCGTTACTCTGTTGACTGTTTGAAAAGGCCAGTGTGGTCAGTGTTAAAAAACGAGTATTGGGGTTGGTTTGTAATGAAGTTGCCAGTCGCCAACGATCTTCACGTGTGCCATTACGGTTTTCGGCACGAGCGGTCCACATCCACTCTCCAGGGGAATAAGCGACGCCCAAAGAGCCTGCTGTAAATTCATCCGTAATGGAGGGCACAAAAGGCGTTTGTTCATTTTGAACAGAGGCGAGATTGCTATCTAAAACATTTACCTCTTCCACGCCAAACTCTAAACGCCATTGTTCATTGAGTTGCCAGGTTTGACGAGCACTGATGTTGCTGCTGGTTGAACGGCCTTGTGCGCCAGAGGATTGTGTGATCCCGCTGTATAGCTCGCCGCCATTCCAGGGCGAAGTCTTAATGCCGATGAGTGTATTCCGTGTATTATTTAATGCACCATCGGTCATGTCTTGTTCAATAAACACACTGGTTTTAGGTGCTACGCGGTAATCCGCCCCTAATTTAGTGCGGCTGGGAAAGTCTACGGTAGTATTGTCACTGATGTTTTGTTCTCGTTGAAGGCTGACAGCGAGTTGCTGATCCAGAAAGTGCTGGCGTATTCCTGCGGTAAGCTGCTGTGTGCCATTGTTGGGTTGCGTGTCACGTTGATCGTTAACGCTACGCCCGCCCAGTTTAACTTCGGTATCTCCAAATCGACTTTGGCCTTCTGCTTCAAATACACGGCGGGTTATATTGTTACTTTCTTGTTGGTAGGCCTGCCCTTTTAATGTAATGTGTTCGTTGGCCTTAATTGCCGTGTCGACCCCCATTTTACGTAAACCATTTTCTGAGGCATTGGTTTGACCCAAACCAAATTCCTGGTCTTGATCCTGAAGATAGAGCTTGGTTTTGCTGTGTGTGGTTTGGTGTTCCATTTCAGCCAAATAGCTGTTTCCACTGGTTTCGGTGGTGGTGAGTTTATTGTCAACGGTTTGGGCGGTTTCAAACGAGAGTTTGATCTCTTTGGTGGCTTGATAGCGAACATCTAAACCGCTTAAAGTGGCTTTTCCTCCGGTTCGACCTTCGTTGATGTGTGTCGCGCCCAAGGTGAGTTTATCATTGACGGCAACTTGAGCATGTGTTCCGTAGGTAACTTGACTGTCTCCCGCATCAAAAGATTCGTATTTTACAATAATATATTGGGGGTTCAGTTCAAAATCCGTGCTGTAAATAGGGGTTCGGAAGTAGAGTTCCCCTGTTTGATAATCAATTTGATAGTCACGATGACGTGTTAATTCTGTGGTGGAAAGAATTTGTTCACTGCGCAAGCGATCGCGTGTTTCGACAATGATTTTTTCGCTGTTCATGGCCAGATTGTTGCGCGTTAAAAAGTAAGGGCCTGTTACCCCTTTGGCACGAAACTCATCTTTTACAAACGCCTGATTGGTTCGGCTGGCAAATAGAATGACATCATAACGCTCATCTTGATAACGGCTTTTAATCCCCGTTAAGCTGCGGTTGTATTGAGAGAGTTTGGTGTTGTTGAGCGCGGTTTGATAGTCGCCAAACAAGAAGTAAAATTGGTCTTTTTCCAGTTTTAAATACAGCTTTTCACTGCTTGATGCAGCATAACCATTATAACCGGTGTCACCATAAAGGGTGTAGTAGGTATCGGGGGCGATGGTTTGAAACAGCTCGGGATCGGCATTGCGGGGGCGTTTTTTCGCGCTGTCATAGGCGATGGTCATCAACCATTTACCCTGTATTTTGCCTTTTGCAAAAAAGGCGATGCGGTTATCTTGGTAGAGATCACTTTGTGTTGAATCTTTTGTGAGAGAGAGGCTTTTTTCTTTGAGCGTTTCATAGCCTACCGTGCCTTCAGCCAACCCCACTAAAATCCATGATTTGGTATTGGCCGTGAGCTGGGCGTTTACGACTTCGGTACGGTTATTGGTAAAGGGCAGGGAGAGGCGAACCTCTCCCGATTCGGTTGTGGGGGTAAGTGTAATGAGGGCGATGCCATCTTGGGTGACTTGGTACGTTGGTCTTTCTGGCATAGCGCCTTGCATGGCTTCGGTATTAAAACGTGTTTGGTTTGCCGCTTGGTTTATCGCTTGATAGGGGGGGAGAATGTTAAATTGCCCACGTGTGCCATTGCGAACCGGAAAGCCGTCTTTATCCAATAAACGAATGGCAATCACGGGGTTTTGAACGCCGTCTGCGCTGAGTTTGGATTGAGCCGGTATCAGTTCTGCTTTTGCAGGATCGGTTGATAGGTGTTGGGTGCGTGTGAGACGCTCTATTTCATTGCCTTGTGAATCCTGAATAATGGCTTCAAGCGTATTGCTCCCACTGTGTAAATTAACACCACGCCAGCGGCTGATGGTAACACCGCGTGGGTCATTTAAGGTGCCTTCAAAGCTCTGTTTTTGAACGGGCTGTCCATTGATTAACAGGGTGACCGTGTGGTTACTCAAGTGTTTAATGGCAATATGGGTTGTGGCAATTTGAGGCAGATAGTCTGCCTTGGGCATGAGCCACTCAGTGCCAATGGACTGTTGTGTGAGCCATTGTGAGTCGAACGCTATTGATTGAGGTCTGCTTTGTTCGACTGCTCTCTCTAAAGGTAAAGATGACGATTCTTTTTTTGTATTATGTGTTCCTTGCGTGACAACGCTTACCTGACTGGAGGATTGTGGTATTGATTTTTTAGCAATGATTGTTGCAGGTACAGTCTGTTTGTCGCTGTAAATATTAAGGTATACGCGACGATTGGCTTTACGGCCTTGTGCGGTGGCATTATCCGCAATGGGTTCATCAGGCCCTCGCCCTTCAACGGTAATTTGGCTAGGTGTCAGTTTAAGTAGGTCGCGTAATGCATTGGCAATAACGGTGGCACGACGGGCGGAAAGTTGGTAGTTGTCTTTAAAGCGCCGTTTGGTTGTAGCTAATAGGGCTCGGTTGTCAGAGTGACCGACGGCATGAATTTGAATGTTTTTAAGGGATTTGATTTTGTTTGCAAAGTGGGCAAGCGTTTGTTTGTCTTGAGCACTCAGCTGGTCGTTGGCACTGCGAAAACGAATGGGAAGAACCATTTTTTCAAAAATCCGCTGGGCGCTTTGAGGGTGATTGATGACGGTTATAT
>WFNQ01000222.1 GCA_015488565.1 Thiomicrorhabdus sp. | reverse complement strand
TGCAAGCACTTAAGGATATTATGCGTCAATTGCATTTAATCAAATCGGATGACTATTCAATGGTTAATTCGCTGGCAACGGGAATGCTTCTCGAGTTAAAGGGAAGTTTGGAAGATGCGTTGTTGCATTACTTGGCAATCGACCCCCAGCGTCAGTCTCTTTTTGTTCAGCAACAGGTCTATCCATTAGCTTTTTCACTTCATCAACCAGATAAGGGGATCGAGGCTTTAAAAGCACTGAGTACAATCAATGTACGATATTTACCTAAACTGGCTGAAGCTTTTGAACTCTTTGGTGATAACGAGCATGCCCTTATTTGTTATCAGTCTTATCCTTTTATCTTTGAAGACACCGATGCACTGATAAACTGGATTCGTCTATTGGTTCAAAGGCAAGAGATTGAAATGGCGAATACACTATTGCAAAAAGCCGAAGAGAGCCCCTTAATTGATCAAACTCGTCTACAGGCTTTAGTGGACAGTTTTAATGAATAATTTCATCCTATCCCTCCCTTTGCTAGGAAGGGCAGGTAAAACAGCCTGAATAATAAATCTTTTTCAGATTTATTTTGCTCCATCTTTTCTTTTTTTATTGAAACGCCCATTTTTTTATGGGTGTTTTTACGATATCACTACTGTATTACTTTATCTGTTGAGCGATTTTTCTCCCTTGTTTAAAGTCCTTTACACATTCGATTTTATAAAAAATTTCCTTCTTAACTCCTTGTATATCGCGGTCTGTCGTGTTTTTTCTTTTTTTTTTATTAAATAATCTCTAAAGCTTTCTTTAGGTCGACCGTTAAGGTAATTGAAGGCAGGAGACACTGTCTCAATAATAAAAAAATAGATAGACACAAAACACAAAAATGTAACACACAAGGAGTACATATCATGGCAATGGTAATTAATACAAATGTTGGTTCATTAAACGCAACACGTCAATTGGATATTTCAAGTCGTGATCTTGCCGTTTCAATGGAACGTTTAACCTCTGGTTTAAGAATTAACAGTGCGGCAGATGATGCAGCGGGTTTAGCGGTCACTACGTCAATGACGACTCAGATTATGGGTACGGACATGGCGATTCGTAATGCGAATGATGGCATTTCATTGGCGCAAACCATTGATGGTGCATCGGAAGAGATGACCAATATGATGCAACGTCAACGTGAATTAGCGGTTCAATCCTTAAACGGAACCTATTCAGCCGCAAACCGTACTGCAATGGATGCTGAGTTTAATGCGTTATCAGCTGAGCTGAGTCGTATCGCCTCGACCACCAAATTTAATGGTGTACCAGTGATGAATACCGCAGCTCAAATAGAAATTCATGCGGGGTGGGAAGATACTGCCGCAGACTCTATTACGGTTACTGCGATTGCGGGTGATGCTATTGCAACGGCTGTTACAGCATTAGGGGTTGACACCTCTGCCAATGCGGCTGCGGCCATTACAGGGCTAAATACACAGCTTAGTACGCTCAGTACTGCTCGCTCTGGAGTGGGTGCGGTACAAAACCGCTTGGAATATACGGTAGCGAACTTACAAAATGTCAGTGAAAACATCAGTGCTTCTCGTTCAGCAATTCAAGATACCGATTTTGCCAAAGAGAGTGCCAATTTGGCCAGAACACAAGTGTTACAACAAGCGGGTATGAGCATGTTAAGTCAAGCGAACCAAGCATCTCAAAATGTAATGCAGTTGTTGCAATAAAAAATTCTTTATCAGACTAAGTTTGTTGAATAGCCTGATGAAAAATAAAATTTAAAGTCCTGAAAAGGGGTTTTAAACAAAATTTGTCAAAGCAGTTTGGCAAATAGACTCTAAAAGTAGCTGGCCAGTTTGGGGCTATTACGATTCTTTATACAATAAGGAGAATTATCATGGCTATGGTAATCAATACAAATGTAGGTTCTTTGAATGCGACTCGTCAACTGGATGGTTCTGGTCGTGATCTTGCAACATCAATGGAACGTTTGACTTCGGGGCTTCGTATTAACAGTGCAGCAGATGATGCGGCAGGGTTAGCGGTTGCAACCAATATGACAACTCAAGTTATGGGTACTGACATGGCAGTTCGTAATGCCAATGATGGTATTTCAATGGCGCAAACCATTGATGGCGCATCGGAAGAGATGACCAATATGATGCAACGTCAACGTGAACTGGCAATTCAGTCATTAAACGGCACTTACTCTGCCGCAAACCGTACCGCAATGGATGCGGAATTTAATGCTCTGTCGGCGGAATTAACCCGTATCGCTTCAACCACTAAATTTAATGGTATTGCGATTATGAATACTGCTGTCTCCACAAATTTACAAGTGGGTTGGGAAGATAATGCGGCGGATTCGATTAATATTACGACGGTGGGTGGATCGGCAATTGCAACAGCCGTAACAGCATTAGGTGTGGATACCTCTGCTAATGCTGCCGCCGCGATTACAGGGTTAAATACTCAGTTGAGTACGCTAAGTACAGCACGTTCAGGCGTGGGTGCGGTGCAAAACCGTTTAGAATATGCCGTGGCTAACTTGCAAAATGTAAGTGAAAATACCTCAGCCGCTCGTTCAGGTATTCAAGATGCGAACTTTGCTCAAGAGAGTGCAAATCTGGCTAAAAACCAAGTGTTGCAACAAGCGGGTATGAGTATGTTAAGTCAAGCGAACCAGTCTTCTCAAAACGTATTAGCGTTATTACGTTAATTACAGAAGGTGAATGACTTCAATAGGGAGGGATTGATATGGAAATAAATTCTGTGTCAACACCTGCTATTGGCAAGCGTACTCCAGCACTGGATGCAAATTTGGTGGTGGAGTCGCAAAAACCACAGCAGAAAGAGTCATCAGTAGAGGCTCCGTCGCTGAAAACACAACAAGCAATAAAACAAGAAATTCTAGACCAAGTTGTAAAGGTGAACTCAAAACTGGAACAACTTGGAATGGGCGTTTCTTTTTCAGTAGATGAAAGTACTCAATCACCCATTATTAAAGTGGTTGATCGAGCAACTGATGAAGTGATTAAACAATTTCCGAATGAAGATTCACTTAAACGGATGCAACACATCCAAAGTTATCTGGATTCGGTACAACAAAGTGGTGATGCGAATAAAGAAAATTTGACAGGTGTCTTGTTCAATGAAATCATATAAGTAATTATATTAGTATTTCATGAAAGTGAACAGGAGGAGGTATGGTCGCGATAAGTGGTATGCAGCCGAGTGGATTAACCACTGCACCTATCAATAGTTCTATTGGCAATGCCAGTAATACGA
>WFNQ01000221.1 GCA_015488565.1 Thiomicrorhabdus sp. | reverse complement strand
GTAAAGAGCAGTCTCAGTTGGAAATGATTGTTTCTACCATTGATGAGCTGGAATCAGGCGTTGAGTCGGTCAAAGAGATTTTAGAAATGGCCGAGATGGATAATGATCAAGAGATGGTTGATGAGGTCATTTCAGAATTGGATGCGTTAGGTCAAAAGCTTGAAAAGCTGGAGTTTCAACGCATGTTTTCAGGCGAATTAGACGCGAATAATGCCTATTTAGAAATTCAGTCGGGTTCTGGTGGAACAGAAGCGCAAGACTGGGCGAATATGATATTAAGAATGTATTTGCGCTGGGCTGATAGTCGTGGCTTTAAAACCGAAATAGTTGAAATCAGTGCAGGCGATGTGGCGGGTATTAAAGGCGCTACGGTACACGTAAAGGGTGACTATGCCTTTGGTTGGTTACGAACCGAAACAGGCGTGCATCGTTTGGTTCGAAAGTCCCCCTTTGATTCCAGTAATCGACGTCACACCTCGTTTGCTTCGGTATTTATTTCGCCTGAAATTGATGACAGTTTTGAAGTAGACATCAATCCTGCGGATTTACGAATTGATGTCTATCGCGCCAGTGGTGCAGGTGGACAGCATGTCAATAAAACCGAATCTGCCGTGCGAATTACCCATTTGCCAACCAATACGGTGACTCAGTGCCAAAACGGTCGCTCGCAACACCAAAACAAAGCCGAAGCGATGAAGCAGCTCCGAGCCAAGTTATATGAGCTAGAGATGTTAAGCCGTAATGCGGAAAAACAAGTGCTAGAAGATTCCAAATCGGATATTGGTTGGGGCAGTCAAATTCGGTCTTATGTATTGGATTCTGGGCGCATTAAAGATTTAAGAACCCATGTTGAAACGGGAAACACCACTGGTGTGTTAGATGGTGATTTGGATCAATTTATGGAAGCAAGCTTGAAAGCTGGTTTTTAGGCTTTCAAAGCTTTAAAATAGCTTTTAATTTAGAATTTCTTCCCCCCCCTTACTATTTATATTTGTTTAAGAGAGTTGTCATGTCGGAATCCCCAAAAAATGCACCAGAAGTTGATGAAAATAAAATCATTGCAGAGCGTCGTGCAAAATTAACTGCGTTACGAGAAAATGGGCATTCTTACCCCAATACATTCCGTCGTGAGGATAATGCTGAAGCATTGCATTTGGCGTATGATGCCAAGAGTAAAGAAGCCTTAGCGGAAGCCGAACCTATTCGAGTGAAAGTTGCGGGTCGAATGATGTTGCGTCGTATTATGGGCAAAGCCAGTTTTGCAACCTTACAAGACCCAACGGGTCGTATTCAACTTTATGTGACGCGCGATGAGTTACCAACCGATTTTTACAACACGCAGTTTAAAAAATGGGATTTAGGCGATATTGTAGGGGCAGAAGGGTATTTGTTTAAAACGAATACGGGTGAACTGTCCATTCATGTGGAACACATTGAGTTGGTTACCAAATCCCTTCGTCCTTTGCCAGACAAATTTCATGGATTACAAGATCAGGAAATTCGTTACCGTCAGCGTTATGTTGACTTAATTGTGAATGAAGAGACTCGTAACACATTTAAATTGCGTTCTCAAATTGTGCAGCATGTTCGTAATTTCTTAATTCGACACGATTTTATGGAAGTCGAAACACCAATGATGCACGTGATTCCAGGTGGTGCGACCGCGAAACCATTTAACACGCATCACAATGCACTGGATATGCCACTGTATTTACGTATTGCCCCCGAACTGTATTTAAAACGTTTGGTGGTAGGTGGTTTTGAGCGTGTATTTGAAATCAATCGTAGCTTCCGTAATGAAGGACTTTCAACACGTCATAATCCTGAATTTACGATGGTGGAGTTTTATGCTTCTTATACCGATTATCACCAGTTAATGGATTACACCGAAGAGCTATTAAAAGAGCTAGCCGAATTAGCCGTAGGGTCGACTAAAGTACCTTATCAAGGTCAAGAGTTTGATTTTGGTAAACCCTTTGCTCGCTTGGCGATGAAAGATGCGATTGTGCAGTATAACGAAGGAGTAACGACTGAACAGTTAGCCACGTTAGAGGGGGCAAAATCCGTGGCTCAATCGTTAAATATTCATATTGAAGAGAGTTACGGGTTGGGTAAAATTTGGACAGAAATTTTTGAAGAAACCGTTGAAGATAAATTGATGGATCCAACGTTTATTACCGAATACCCTGCTGAAGTATCACCATTGGCGCGTCGTAATGATCAGGACTCCTTTATTACCGATCGTTTTGAACTGTTTATTGGCGGTCGAGAACTGGCTAACGGCTTTAATGAGTTAAACGATTCAGAAGACCAAGCAGAACGTTTTAAATCGCAAGTGGTGGCGAAAGAGGCCGGCGATGATGAAGCGATGCACTTTGATGAAGATTACATTAGAGCATTAGAGCATGGTATGCCACCTACTGCAGGTGAGGGGATTGGAATTGACCGCTTGGTAATGCTGTTTACGGATTCCGCTTCGATTCGGGATGTGCTTTTATTTCCACACATGCGAAAATAATAATTTAAACGCCTTTTCCATTCCAAACAGCCTCACTTTTATGAGGCTGTTTGGTTTTTTGGAGGTTTTAATTAAGAATCCCAGATCCTTACATAGAAACGTGAAAAATAGTGTAAGCATTTGGAAAATCTAGGGTTTTTAAATGTGCAGTCGCACCCATAGGGCGGAATATTTTAAAATTATAGATTTTTCCAAGGGTTGCGCTAGGTTCGTGTTTCTATGTAAGGATTTGGGAGAATGGCGACTATTTATATTTCCCCCAGTTTTGTTTTGATTTGAGATAAAGTGCCTCTACTTTAGTTCGAGCCCACGGCGTTTTTCGTAAAAAAGTAAGGCTGGATTTTAGGGTGGGGTTGCTTTTAAAGCAGTTGATTGGAATCAGTT
>WFNQ01000220.1 GCA_015488565.1 Thiomicrorhabdus sp. | reverse complement strand
TGTTATCTTCCTTTGTGGTTTTACGATTACCCGCCCTGAATCGCCGAAATGACTTCCAGCTTATCGCCCTCTGTCAAATAGGTTTTAGGGTAAAGAGAGTTTGGTAAAAACTGTTCATTTAACAACACGGCATAAGGCGGTTTGGCATTAAACTCGGTTAATGCCAACTCGACCGTACTCTGTTTTGCAATCTGAAAAGGGGTGGTATTTATCTCAATGTGAATCGTATCTTTAGTCTTCAATTTATTTCCCCCCCCCTCTCTTTTTGGCATGTTGCACTGACTCAGCATCCATTAAATGGGGCATTCTCTCTAGTACCTCATTCAATCGAGCTTGGTTTTGTTGAGTGCATTCATCATCGATATTCATCACCCCTAAACAGGCATCAACCATCGCGGGGGCTAATAAAAAACCATGTCGAAACAGGCCGTTGATATTAATCACCTTATCTTGAATGACAATTTTAGGTTCATTGTCTAAATACGCTGGACGAATGCCCGAAGCTATTTCCAATATTTCGGCTTCAGCAAAGCCCGAATGCACACTAAAACAAGCCGATAACAGTTCTAACGCCGAACGTACCGTAGGTTGTCGGTCATCTTCTGTCTCAATTTGAGTCGCACCCACCACAAAAATACCGTTCTCTTTAGGCGTAATATAGATAGGATAACGGGGGTGCATTAAGCGCACTGGACGGTTCAATTGAACGTCTGGTGCTTGCAAACGAAGTACTTCGCCACGCACACCACGTAAGTTAGGAAGCGTTGAGCTTTTAGCTTTATTATCTTGATTTTGCTCGGCTTTCTGACCAAACCCTCGGCAATCAACCACCCAATCAAAGTCACTTAAATCCAAAGGTTGCCCATTGTTTAAAACGGATTGTCCAGATCGAGTAATACAGGCATTATGATGCCAAGTAACTTGCTCTGAATTGCCTAAGGTCTGCTTAAGCGAGGCCAACAACATTCGATTGTCTAATTGACCTTCGTGCGGAAGATAGACCCCTCGGGTTAAACGTGGATTGAGTTCGGGTTCTAAATCATGAATTTGTGCTTCAGAAACTGCTTGAAAATCATCGCCTTTTAAGCGTTGTTTGAACTGTTCCAGATTGCCCATATCCTGATCAAAGGCCACTATCAAGCTACCCGTTTGTTGAAAAAACACGGGGGTATCCAGTTTTTTTAACAAACTTGGCCAGCGAGTCAGTGCCCATTCGCCCAGTTGCATCACCTCTTTGGTGGCATCTGCCGATTCGGATAATGGTGCCAGCATCGCTGCGGCTAAATACGCCGCACTCTGCTCGCCAGACCCATCGTCTTGATCAAATAGCTCAATGTTAGCCCTGTCTTTTAACGAAAGCGCCAACAAGCGCCCCACTAACCCAGCGCCCAAAATAGCCACCTTTGGGAGGTTTGATGTGTCAGTATTTGACATATCAGCCCTCCTTTTGATAGATCTCACTGCCCGATGCAATAAACTCTTTTGACTTCTCTTTCATGCCTTTTTGAATGCTTTCAAGCGAAATTTCGGTAATGTTTCCAGCTTGTGCCGCCGCTTCATCCTGTGCCGCTGCGTATTCACGCACCTCTTGCGAAATTTTCATTGAGCAGAATTTTGGCCCACACATCGAGCAAAAATGCGCCACTTTTCCAGACTCTTGAGGAATGGTCTCATCGTGATAAGAACGCGCTCTTTCTGGGTCAAGGCCTAGATTAAACTGATCTTCCCAACGGAATTCAAAACGGGCTTTAGACAGCGCATTGTCACGAATTTGTGATCCAGGATGCCCTTTGGCCAAATCGCCTGCATGTGCGGCAATTTTATAGGTCATTAAGCCTTCTTTTACGTCTTCTTTATTCGGTAAACCTAAATGCTCTTTAGGGGTCACGTAACACAACATGGCACAACCGTACCAACCAATATTGGCCGCACCAATCCCCGATGTAATGTGATCATAACCTGGTGCAATGTCTGTAGTTAATGGCCCAAGCGTATAGAAAGGCGCTTCGTCACACACTTCTAATTGCTTGTCCACGTTTTCTTTAATCATGTGCAGAGGAATGTGACCAGGCCCTTCAATAATAACCTGAACATCATGCTTCCATGCAATTTTGGTCAACTCCCCCAACGTTTCTAACTCAGAAAATTGCGCTTCGTCATTGGCATCGGCCACTGAACCCGGACGTAAACCATCGCCTAATGAGAAACTAACGTCATAGGCTTTCATGATTTCACAAATGTCTTCAAAGTGCGTGTACAAGAAGTTTTCTTGATGATGCGCCAAACACCATTTGGCCATAATAGACCCACCACGCGACACAATACCCGTTAAACGTTTAGCGGTCATCGGCACATAACGCAACAGAACACCCGCGTGAATAGTGAAGTAATCCACCCCCTGCTCGGCTTGTTCAATTAAGGTGTCTCTAAAAATTTCCCACGTTAAGTCTTCGGCAATGCCATTTACTTTTTCTAAGGCTTGATAGATTGGCACAGTACCAATTGGCACAGGCGAGTTACGCATAATCCATTCGCGGGTTTCGTGAATATTACGACCCGTTGAGAGATCCATAACGGTATCCGCCCCCCATTTCGTTGACCAAACCAACTTTTCAACTTCTTCAGGAATGGA
>WFNQ01000219.1 GCA_015488565.1 Thiomicrorhabdus sp. | reverse complement strand
GCCGCATTTTCGATGTTATAGCCGGTAATGGTGGGAGTGATGGGAGCTATGGCCAGTGCCGACGTGCTAAAAAACATGGCGGTAAGTAATAATGATAGATGTTTCATGAGGGTATTCCTTTTGTAAAGAGTAGAATTAATCATGTCATTCTCTTGCATCTTCACATAAACAAGGAACTTAGTCAAGTAGATTTACTTAGCTATTGTCTTTTTTTGGGTATGGGTTAATGCTGCGTTTGTGTTCGTCTCTTCAGGGCACTCTTGAGTTTTATACTGGTCGGCTAAGGTTTTAAGTTGTTCGCCTAGAGAGTAAAGTTGTTTAGAAAGAGCAGTGCTTTCTTGAACTTGTGCTGCATTTTGCTGTAATGAGTGATCCATTTCAGCAATCGAACTTGAGCTTTGTTGAACGCTTAAAGCTTGTTCTTGAGTTTGAAGCGCAATTTCTGAGACCAGTGCACTGACTTCGTTTACTTGATTTTCAGTGGCTTTTAGTAGATTAGCGGTATTTTGAACTTTTTCGGTACCAAGTTTGACACGCTCCGTGGTTTGGCTAATGAGTTTTCCAATCTCTTTGGCCGCATCGGCAGAGCGGCCAGCTAAATTACGCACCTCGCCTGCGACGACGGCAAAACCACGTCCGTGTTCGCCTGCTCGTGCGGCTTCCACCGCCGCATTGAGTGCCAATAAGTTCGTTTGAAAGGCTATGCCATCAATGAGGGTGACAATATTGGTGATTTGCTCACTGACTTCTCGAATACTCTCCATTGCTTCGATGCTCTCTTGCATTGAAACCCCACCAGCTTGTACTGATGTCATTGCCGATTGGGTAATCTCCTGTGAGCGTTTAGAGTGTTCGGTTGATTCATCAATTTGGGTGCTAAGCTCCTGCATGGTGGTTGATGTCTCTTCAATATCAGCTGCCTGACGCTCTATTCGACTGGATAGGTCTTGGTTCGACTGTAAAACTTGTTGTGCATTATTGGCAATTTGATGCGCTTTATTTTTCAGTTTACAAAAGGATTGGCTAAGCTGTTCATTTCCATCATTAACGGCCTGTTTTAGACGGTTCCAGTCACCTTGACATTCCATGTCAATGTGTTGGGAGAGGTCCCCAGTGGCCATTGCATTTAAAATATTGGCACTGAGGGCTAATATTTTTTCATAGCTCACTTGTTGGCTGATGTTTCGAACAAATTTAATCACACGAGTTGGGTGGCCTTCAGCATCAAACACGGGATTGTAATTGCCCTCCAACCACGCGATGCCACCGCCTTTTCCCACGCGCTTAAAACGACCACTAAATACCTCTCCTTTCGCGAGCCGAGACCAAAACTCTTTGTACTCTTGAGAGTTGCGATACTCTTCTGTCGTAAACATGGCGTGATGTTTGCCTATAATTTCATTGAGAGTATACCCCACGATGTCTAAAAAGTTTTGATTGGCATCGAGAATGGTGCCCTTAGTATCAAATTCAATACGACCAAGCACTTTACTGATGGCTTTTAATTCAGCTTGGTGTGCTTGCTCTTTAACAATCTCATCCGTTATATCATCGGCCAATTTAACCACTTTGATGACGTTACCAGTCGTATTTTTAACGGGAAAATAAGTGGCATGAATGTGGCATATTGAGCCATCTTTTTTACAACGCTGGAAGTTGCCACGCTGTAATTGACCTGCGGCAAGCTCTTGCCAAAAAGTTTTATAACGGGGGCTGTTTTTATCGTATTCGGTTAAAAACATCGAGTGATGTTTATTAAGCACTTCACTTTCACTGTAGCCAACAAGGTCTAAAAAATGGTCATTGACTCTTAATACCGTTCCATCAGGTGAAAAGACAATCACTGCGGTAAAGGCTTTAAAGGCTTCTTGGGTAGCGTCTAGCTCTTCAACTTGTTCTTTTAATAAGCGGTTTTCGACTTTCTCTTTTGAACAAAACATATACTTTCCTATATAAGGCTCTAGGAGCCTGCCTGAAAATAAAAAATTGACTGCGAAAAATTCATTTTGGCCATCTTTTCAGTCCACTATTGGACAGATTCCTAGGTAAAAAAATGGTTTTTATGATGCCTTTGTTGCGGGTGGTTTATACCTAGAGTCATGGTTTTTTTAAGTAATTTAGTATGACTAATTTAAATAAAATAACAACCCTAAAAAGAAAGTTTTTCCTTACTTATTTTCAGGTTATTTTGCTCGGACAGAAAAGCTATCCGTTGCCTTTAATTTAACGATGGTTGGATTGGGGGTGTTGTGTTCAATGAGCCACGCGAGTTCTTCTTTTAGCTGCGCATCATCCAAGAGCTTTTGCCAAACGCGTGCTCCTACATTCCAGCGATAGCCTCGACTGCGTAGAGCATCTTTTACGTCAAAAGGCGCGCCAGTCGCTTTTACCAGTGATTTACCTTGACGTACGGCGTGTAATAAAAAGCTAAGCGCGGGCTTTTGTTCGTCGGATATGGGCAGTGAAAGAAGTTGGCACAAGGCGTGTACATCATCCAGCGCACGGT
>WFNQ01000218.1 GCA_015488565.1 Thiomicrorhabdus sp. | reverse complement strand
CGTTAGAAGATCCCGTTGAATACCCAATGTCTTTAATTCGTCAAACACCGATTAATGATGAGATAGGCATGACCTTTGCCGCGGGTATTCGTTCTTTAATGCGTCAAGATCCCGATATTATTTTAATTGGGGAAATTCGTGATGCTGAAACGGCTGAAATGTCGATTCGAGCCGCGATGACAGGCCATCAAGTTTTTGCAACGTTACATACCAATTCAGCCATTGGCGCAATTCCTCGTTTACTTGATATTGGCGTGTCGCGCTCAATTATGTCTGGGAATATTATTGGAATTATTGCGCAACGTTTAGCACGAAAATTGTGCGTTTATTGCAAAGAGCCGTATGAGCCTGAAGAGTTTGAACGGCAGTTATTATCGATTAAAGACTCGGAAGCTCCGACACTCTATCGTGCCACCGGTTGCGATCAGTGCAATAATGTGGGGTATAAAGGGCGTTTAGCAGTTTTGGAGACCTTACGATTTACATCTGATATGGATGAGCTACTGTTAGACGGGGCATCGCAACATGCTATTTTAGAAAAAGCCGTTGAGAATGGCTTTTCAACCATGATTCAAAGTGGTATTCGCTGGGTTAAAAAGGGTGAAACGTCACTTGAAGAGATCAGTCGAATTGTTAATCTTACCGACTTATTGTAGTGAGGTAGCCAGTGCAAAATTATCATTATAATGGTATGAATAAGTTTGGTAAACGTGTATCGGGTACTTTACCTGCGGCAAATGAACAAGAGCTTGAATTAAAACTTAGAAAGTCGAATATTGATTTATTGAGTGCAAAAAAACAATCCAGTCTTTTTAAAGGAAAGGCTAAAATTCCCCGTAAAGATATTATTGGATTTACTTTTCAGCTGGAACAATTGTTGAAAGCGGGTGTTCCATTAATGGAAATCCTCGATGATTTAAAAGATAATTTTGAAAATGATGGCGTGAAAGAGATGCTTGCAAGCATCTATGAAGCGATGGAGGGGGGAAATACCTTTTCTGAAGCATTACGAGATTATGAGGATGTCTTTGGTGAAGTTTATGTCTCACTGGTCTCGGTTGGAGAGAAAACCGGTAAGCTTGAAGAGATACTGGTAAATTTAGCTGAAATGCTTAAGTGGGAAGATGAGCTTATTTCAAAAGCAAAAAAAGTGATGATTTACCCTGCGATTGTCGCAACGGTTGTGATTGGTGTGGTTGTATTGATGATGCTGTTTGTTGTACCAGAACTGGTTGGCTTTATTAGTTCAATGGGAGGAGAGCTTGGTTTTGCAACGGTTGCACTTATTGCAACCTCTGCATTCATTCAAGAATATATTCTTGAACTCTTCTTAACGCCCATTATTCTTATTGTTATGTATAAAATAGCACGAAAAAAATCACCCAAATTTCGGCTTAAAACAGATGAAAAAATATTAAATATTCCTATTGTTGGTGCCGTGTTATATAAATTAAAGTTAGCGCGTATCGCCAACTCTTTAGCCGTTATGTATAGCGCGGGAGTCAGTTTTCCAGACAGCTTACGTATGTCGAGTATTATTGCTGGCAATAAGTATTTAGAGCAAAATATTCTGCATTCCGTTGAGTTAATTGAAGATGGGCGTCCCATTTTTGAAGCATTTGAAGAGTCGAATGTTTTCCCGCCGATGGCCATTCGAATGGTGAAAGTTGGCGAGTTAAGTGGGGGAATGGATATCGCATTAAAGAATGTCAGTTATTTTTACGATAGAGAAGCGAAAGAGTTGATTGATAAAATTGAACCCGCGATTGAACCTATTTTAACTGTTGTGATGGGTGCCGTTGTTGGGTGGATTATGGTTGCTGTTCTTGGGCCAATTTACGATACCATTGCGCAGGTTCAATAGATGAAATCCATATTTTATTTAACCGAAGAAGGCCTCACCTGTTACAAAGAGAATGAAACCATTGTTGATACCTTTCAATGGGAAGAAGTTACATTAATTGATGCCTATTTGGCTGAGTTTCCAGAAGAAACTCGGGTCTCTCTGGTGATTGATGTGGTGGAAGAGGACATCTATTTTGAATGGGCACCTAAGCTTCTTCCTTGGGAGAAAGCAGGTTTTTTAGAGCGACGTAAAGCCCGCTTTCAAAGCGAAGAGTTTGCTTTAACAAAATTACAGTGGACAAATTATCTAAAAGAGAGTGAGGGAGGGCGAAAAGAAGAGTTGATTCTAGTCTCTCTCTTGGCAAACAATGAGGTGTTTTCTGGCTTTTTAACCAAGCTAGAAGAGGCACAAGTTTTGGTTACAAACATTTACTCTAAGCCCTTTTTATTAGTTGAATATTTTAAACGTAGGGTTAAGTCCTACCTTAAGCTCTCTAAAAAAGAGTTAGAACAACCTTTTTTAGTGATCAGCCGAGCGTCTGAATACGCCTTTAGACAAATCTTCTTTTATGAAGGGCATTTAAGAATTAGTCGCTTGGTTGAACTCGACCATGACACCACGGATATGACACGTGCGTTAGTTCATGAAACTAAGTTAGCCATTGCCTATGTACGTAGTCAGAATTTGATGCCGGCAGACGACAATGTTGGTTTAGTTTTTTTAGACGGTGAGCCTGAGTTATTATCGAGGTTATTTGAACTTTGTCAGCAAGAAGGCTTGCTTCCAGAAGAAAAAGGGCAGAGTTTTTTTAAAGGACTGCTCTTTAATGAGTTGACTCAGAATAAACAGTATCGCAGTTTTGATAATGCTCGTTGTTTCTCTCAACCAGCGATGGTTGATTTTATCTTAACGGATCACCCTTCAGGATTTTATTCAAATAAATACGTTGAAAAAATTAAGGGATTTGTTCTAGGACGACAGGTTTTTATTGGCCTTAATATCTTATTACTGCTTGCAGGGCTTTATTATATTGTGATTGCCAGTGTAGATACTTACGTCAGTTGGGAAAAACAAGAGATGTTAGAACAAAAAATTTCAGAGCACCAAAACGAAGTGAGGCGCTTAAAAGAGGTGGTTAAATTTCAAGATGATGCCCAACAGGTAAAAGCATCGGTGGAGTTTTCGGATGCCATTTTAAAGTTAAAGCTGGATCGTACTATCAACTTTGATATTTATCAGTGGAGTGATGTTTTTGATCGGCATAAGCACATTCAACTCGGGCGAATGGATTGGACATTGCAAGAACGTTTTGATAGCCGAAAAACAGAAATTATTTTAAATGCTTGGGTGTTTCCTTTTTATGACACCTATAAAGACCCCGTAAAATGGGTAGATGAATTTATCGAAGACCTTAAAAGGCTACCCAGCGTTGAAAAGGTTGTGTTACAAAAAGAGCCTTTAAACCGTGATTTAAGTCAGCAATTGATTATTGATGCCACGAAAGACCCGGTTGATGCTCTCCCGTTTACCGTGCAGATAAGAGTAAGAGACGTTGAACCTAAGTAATTTGTTATCTGACCCACTGATTAAGCGCTTCTTTTTGCGAGTGGTGGTTTTCTTTGTGATATTAAGTGCATTTTTAGCTGCGACTTGGTTTGCTTACGGAGAAGTTGAAAAAGAGTTGCAAGCACAAGAGCGGCCTAAAGTTCAAAAATTAAATGGACTGCAGAGTGATGTTCGGTTTTTACAACGGCAGTTGATGTTATACCGGCAGTATGGGGATAAATACGAGGAGTTGGTTAAACAAGGGTTGGTTGAACAATTAGATCGTGTTTTTTGGACGGACGCCTTGGTCAAACTATCTGAACAATACATTATTCCCAGTTTAAAATTTACTTTTTCAGCCGAAAAGCCTTTAACCAGTGCTCTTTTTACGAATATTACCATTCCCAATCGAGTGTTTTACTATAGTCGAGTAAATCTCAATATGAGTTTGCAACATGAGGAGGATTTGCTTAGAGTGTTTGAAACCATCAGTCAAAATATCTCGCCTTTTTACTTAGTAGAAAGCTGTAAAACAAAATTAATTAATGGCAAAGCGCATGTAGAAGCAAATTTTAATTTGTTGAAAGGCAATGTGATTGCCGATTGTACTTTAATTGTTTTTAATACTCATTCAACCGTGCAAAAAGCACAAATAAAGCGATAGGAGCCTAAGTTGAAACTTAACGTTTTCATCACGCTGGTTAGTTTTGTTATTGCATTATGTGGTGTTAGCTTCGTGTACGCCGTAGAAGAAAATAGGAATGGTGAAGAGAAGAGTGAATACTCAAAGGAAGAACAATTAAAAACAGTTTTTTTATCCAAAGAGACGCGAGAAAAAATTGATCAGCAGAGAACATCCTATCTTCACCCTGTCACAGAAAAAAAGACCGTCAAACTCCTACCAAAAGGAACGGGCCGTTCCGTTCCTAAGAAAAAACGGATTTATATCCCTCCTAAAGTAAACGTCTCTTTAGTTATGGTTAAACCAGATGGCTCACGTTTGGTTAGAGTCAATGATAAATACAATCGTTCTCCCTCTAAGCACATTAAAATGGACTTTTCAAACAGTTCAGATACGGGTGTACCAGTGAGTGTTCAGGGTCGAACCCAAGTGGTTCCTGTTGGAAGCACCTTATTAACACGTCAAAACAAAGTGGTAAAATCGTATAAAATTGAGCAAGCAAAACGTAAAAAAATGGCACCTAAAACTAAGCAGGAAGCGGTAAAAGAGCGATTTAAACAAGTACAGATGTTAAAGCCACAATGAATGAATTTAGTCTCTTTTCTTTGGCCTTGATCGCCTTATTTGCTGGCATCGCCTTTTATTTTGCTTTTAAACAGAGTCGAACAAACCAGAAATTACAACACACCTCTTTGCAGTTACAGCAGCAGAGCGAGCAACTGATTCGACAGGAGAGCCTAGTTGAACAGCTGTCAGAACAGAGAGCTCAAAATACCTCGTTAAGTCAACAACTAGCCGAACTGCAATCTATTAAAGCGATCTTGCCTCATAAAGAGACTCAGTTAACCGAGTTGAAAGAGCAGTTACTGCAAAAAGAGAGCCGCTTAAACCAACTTCGGGATGAGTTGAGTCTTCAAGAGTCACGTGTCGCGGAGTTGTCGGTGGCATTAGAGAATGAAAAAAATAATGCCCAAGAAAAACTGGCACTAATCGAGTCTAGCAAAACACAACTCGCCAATGAGTTTAAAGTGCTCTCCAATCAAATTTTTGAAAGCAAACAAGTTCAATTTACCCAAAATACCCAAGCGACGATGGATGCCATTCTTAAACCAGTGCAAGGCTCTTTAGAAGGGTTTAAAGAGCGTATTGAGCAAGTGCATAAAGAGGATTTAGAAGGCCGAGCCAGTTTGGCCGAGCAGTTAAAGCAGTTGCAACGGCTCAACCACCAAATGAGTGAAGAAACTCAAAACTTAACCCAAGCCTTAAAAGGAGACAGCAAGCTCCAAGGAAATTGGGGAGAGCT
>WFNQ01000217.1 GCA_015488565.1 Thiomicrorhabdus sp. | reverse complement strand
TGAGTGCGCTGTTTTTCTCTTTGGCGGATAGGTCGTTCTTGGTAAAGAAGTCGTGCCAATCGTTTAATGCTAACTTTAACCCTAATGCGCCCTCTCCCAAGGTGTTGGTGACACAAATGACATCGCCCAATTGTGCCCCTGAGCGCAGGATGGCTTGTTGGTTTGGAACCCAGCCTTGAGCGGTTACGGTGATGGTTAATGCGCCTTTTGTGGTGTCGCCACCAATCAGTGGAATGGCAAACTGTGCGCTTAAGTCGCGCAACCCGTCTGAAAAAGAGCGCAACCAATCGGCGGAGTATTCTGGCAGTGTTAACGCTAAAGAGTAACTGGCGGGGGTTGCCCCCATCGCGGCTAAATCGCTTAGGTTAACGGCTAACGCTTTCCATGCAATATCATAGGGCGAGGTATTTTCAGGAAAATGCACCCCCGATACCAAGGTATCGGTCACGACAACCAGTTGATGATTCTCTGGTACATTGAGCACCGCCCCGTCATCGCCTATGCCCACGTCGACTGAATCAAACCCTTGTGATAAGGGGGCAAAATAGGTATCAATTAAATCAAATTCCAATGCCATACTTTCCAATTTTCCAATTTTTCAACTTGCCAAATAAAAAAAGCCCCGCAAAAAAACTCTACGGGGCTTTCTATCAACTTAACGTAACGAGCTACTTGGCTTGAAACTCAAGCGAACGTAACTGTTTAGAGGCTTTATCTAAAATACCATTAATGAATTTATGCCCGTCTTCGGCACCAAAACGCTTGGCGAGTTCGACGCTTTCATTAATGATGACTTTGTAAGGAATCTCGGGCTTATTTTTTAGCTCGTACACGCCTATACGCATGATGTTTCGTTCTATTGGATCAATCATCATGACGGAGCGATCTAAATATTCGGCATACACGGCATCTAGCTCAACGGACTGTAGGCTAATATCGGTCAACAGCTCCTTAAATAGGTCAAACTCAAGATCCACCAATAATCCATCTTCATTAAAGTTTTTAATGATAATGGTGGTTTCTTCATTGGTCATTTCCCAAACATACAGGGCTTGTAATGCCACACGACGCGACTGTGTTCTGGGCGTAACGCGTGCTTCTTTTTCAATAATTTCTTCGCCTTGACCCGGCTGAATATCGGAAATTGTTTTCATTATAATTGCTTCATCACATTAACCATTTCAATGGCGGCAAGTGTACACTCTTCGCCCTTATTGCCCGCTTTTGTGCCGGCACGTTCAATAGCCTGTTCTATGCTGTCCACAGTTAACACGCCAAACGAGACGGGAATTTCCATTTTTAACTGTACTTGACCAATGCCTTTAACACACTCTCCTGCGACATAATCAAAGTGTGGCGTGCCACCACGAATCACCGCACCAAGTGCGACAATGGCATCGTATTTTCCTGACTGTGCCATGCGTTGAACCGCTAATGGAATTTCAAACGCACCGGGAACGAGCACTTGATCAATATTGGCTTCATCACCGCCATGCCGAACAATGGTATCCACGGCGCCTTTCACTAAATGGTCAACAATAAAGCTGTTAAAACGACCGACAACCAATCCGATTTTCATGCCTTGAGCGGTTAAGTTTCCTTCGATTACATTCATCTTTTCATCTCTTTCTTATACGCAGATTAATTGTGCCATATTGTGCCATATTTTCACTCTAAACGTTGTATTTTAAACACTAAGCCATAAAACATGAGAAAATAAGCGATTCGTTATAAACCGATAAAAGGCGCATCCCCCCTATGAAGGAAAAAAACAGAAGCATTGGTACACTCGGTGCTATCTCCATCGGTATCGGTGGTATGGTGGGGGGGGGAATTTTTGCGGTACTGGGTGAAGCCGTATCACTTGCTCATGGCGCAACGGCGGTGGCCTTTATCTTTGCTGGCATAGTGGCTCTGTTAACGGCTTATGCTTACAGTAAGCTTTCGGTGGCTTATCAAAGTCGTGGTGGCACAATTGTCTTTATTGATAATGCCTTTGGTCATAATGTGTTGTCAGGTTCCGTTAATATGATGCTATGGCTCAGTTATCTGGTGACCATTTCACTTTATGCCGTGGCGTTTGCCTCTTATGCACAAACTTTTTTCTCCCCCCCTCACCCAGAGTGGTTAATGCACCTTTTTATCAGTTTTGCGATATTACTGCCAATGCTGATTAACCTCATTAGCGCTTCTTTTGTTAGTCGCTCCGAAACCTTATTAGTGGTGATTAAAGTGCTGATTTTAGTGATTATTATTGCTGCCAGTGCCTTTTATGTTGATTTAGAACGGCTCTCTCCTGCGCTTTGGGAGGATAGTCTCTCTATTTTAGTGGCGGGAATGATTATTTTTGTGGCTTATGAAGGATTTGAGCTTATCGCCAATGCCGCAGAGGATGTTAAAAACCCGAGCACCACCCTACCCAGAGCATTTTATGGCTCGGTTATTATCGTGATTATTTTATACGTACTGATTGCCATCATCACCACCAGTACCGTGCCTGAAAGCCAACTGTTAACCGCGAAAGATTACGCACT
>WFNQ01000216.1 GCA_015488565.1 Thiomicrorhabdus sp. | reverse complement strand
TACATAGAAACGTGAAAAATAGTGTAAGCATTTGGAAAACCTAGGGTTTTTAAATATGTAGTCGCACCCATAGGTTCGGCGTAGTATTTTAAGATCATAGGTTTTTCAAAGGGTTGCGCTAGATTCGTGTTTCTATGTAAGGATTTGGGTTATACGTTAAGGAAGCGTTCAATAAGTCATTTAAAAGTATCTTGAAGAACAACCTCCATGCATGTTTTGCATTTAATCGATGTGCAGACTAGACAGCGTCTATATAAGGGGCTATAATGCGCGACTTCAAATTTGAACTTAAGTTGAATTGGTTTTTTTAAAAATTCGACCCCATAAAAACGGATATATCCTATGAAAATTTTATCTTCATTAAAATCAGCTAAAACACGTCATAAAGACTGCCAAATTGTTAAACGTCGTGGAAAAGTCTATGTTATTTGCAAAACGAACCCTAAATTTAAAGCGCGTCAGCGTTAAATTTTAGCTCGGTTGTAATAACCAAAAAGGCACCCTGATCAGGTGCCTTTTTTTATGTTCAGTATTTATAAAAATTTTACGCTTTAGTTCTAAGCCATCGCCTCAACAGGTGGTTTTACATAACTGCCCTCTACCTTTTGAATGGTTTCAATAATCAAATCGGTATCCACCTTACCAATAAAGTAATTAGCCCCCATTCCCAGAACTTCACGACTGTTGTTATCACTGGTCATCGATGTATGAACAATAATTGGCAAACGACTGGTTCTTGAATTTGCTTTAAGCGTTTTTATCACCGTATGTCCTGATGCGACAGGCATTTCAAGATCAGTGAACACCATTGAAATATCCTCTAATGACTCAAGCGCATCAATATAATCTAATAATTGTTGTCCATCATCAAACCCTTTGTATTTCAAACCAAGTTGAGAAAAAACCATTCCCATGTATTTTTGAATCGACTTACTGTCTTCTGCAAACAAGATGGTCTTCTGATACATCTCATCATTAAAGTGTACATCGGTACTCTCAACGGTTTTAGCTGAAGCAAAAATCTTTTCCGCCACCGCAGGCATCGCTTCAATTAACAGTTTTTCAATATCCAAAATAAAACAGAGCGTCTCACCATTTTCTAAGTAGGTATGATTCACGATTTGATTCGAATTGACATCCACATTGTAATTTCCTGCTGGATGAATATCCGACCAATTTTTTTCCTCCACTCCGTGAATATGTGAGACTCTTAAGCCAATAAAATTATTACTAAAATCAGCCACGATAATAATCGATTTTTCTCGCTCCTCTTCCGTCATATCAAACGACATCCATTTCGGCAGATCAATCACGGGCAAATACACACCACGAAGCTCAATCATCCCCTCAACCAGCGTATTATGGTCTGGCATAGGAGCAACATTGTAAGAACGCCCCTCCAACACCTCTCGCACCTTAAAAACATTCATTCCATAGTAAGGGGGTTCGTAATCAGGCTTGGGGAATTGAACTTGAAAAATCATCAAGCTCATTTGATTGTTTTTACTTAATTGTGCTGTTTTTTCAACTTGTTCTAAAGTAGTACTCATACCTGTCGCCCACCCTAACCATTAAAAGACAAGAACCCTTTACACAAGCAAAAGGCCAGTCATACAAAAAATGTTTTTTTAATTCTAACTCAAAAATATAGTTTCTATTTAGCAATTTAGCAAAATGAATAAAAAAATCAGAACCGAGGTGGGACAAAGGTGAATTGAGCTTGCTCAAGAGAGGGTACTCTGGAGTAAAAATTTTAATCAAGCATTTTTTTAACGGGTTTAAAAGACTTTCGGTACCCTTCTATTAAACCATTTTCTTGAATTGCCAATAAGTGCTTTACCGTTGGGTATCCTTTATGCTGATCAAATCCATATTCAGGATGTTGTTTATGTAACTCAACCATCTGCTGGTCACGATAGACCTTTGCGAGAATAGAGGCGGCACTGATCTCCATCACTTTATCATCCCCCTTTACCACGGACTGACAGAGTAGCGGAACGTTAGGGCAGCGATTTCCATCCACGTATACCAAAGAAATTTTATGCTTTTTTTCGACCAGCTCAAGAATGGCACGCTGCATGGCAAGCATCGTCGCTTGTAAAATATTCAATTCATCAATCTCGGCAGGTGTTGCCACCGCAATGGCATAAGCAACGGCCTGCTCTTTAATTGCCTCTGCCAAAGTCTCTCTTTTCGATTCCGATAATTTTTTAGAATCTTTTAATGGCAATTGGCATCCCACTGGTAAAATAACAGCCGCCGCAACCACATCTCCTATTAATGGACCACGCCCAACTTCATCTACCCCTACGGTCTCCCCTGTTAAAGAAAAAAACTCAGGGCTTGCCTTGCCTAAAAACAGATCATTTTGCAATGGACTTATCCTTTAAATCCGCCCACTTCTCAATGGCATCAACCGCCAATTCGGATGCACTTTGCTTTAACGAGGCATACTGCGCTTCAAATGCGGTAATCTGTTTTGCTCTTAATTGCGTATCCATAATTAACCGCCCCATTTGTATGGCGATTTTATGCGGTGTTGCCTGATCTTGAATCAGCTCAGATACAAGTGATTGATTGGCTAAAATATTGGGTAAACCAATCCATTCAGTCGTTGCTAAACGTTTCATAATCCAATAGGAAATAGGGTGAACTTTAATCGCGAGTACCAACGGTTTTTTCATTAATGCACATTCTAGCGTTGCGGTTCCTGAAGTCACCAATGCTTGATCGCACGCTTCCAGAACTTGACGAGACTGCCCATCCACCAAACGAATATTAAGCCCTTTACCAAACTGGTTGACGGCCTCTTGAATCCGCTCTTTTGCTTTATGATGTATACAAGGTATCAAAAACTGCATTTTAGGGTAAATATCCGCAAGCAATTTGGCACTTTGAATATAAACATCGGCCATTCGATTGATCTCACTCATTCGTGAACCAGGCAAGATAGCGGTTACGGCTGCAAATGGCTCTATATCAAATAGTGCGCGAGCAGAGAGGGTATCAGGGGTATCAGGAAACTCATTAGCTAAGGGATGACCAACAAATTTTACGGGAATATCGTAGCGATGGTAATAAGGAGGCTCAAATGGAAATAAAACCAGTACGCCATCCACTGAATCGCGTATTTTTTCCAATCGTTTTTCTCGCCATGCCCAAACAGAGGGGCCTACGTAGTGTACGGTTGTAATGTTATTTTTTTTTAATTCTGCCTCAACTTTAAAATTAAAGTCTGGCGCATCCACCCCAATAAACACATCAGGCTTAATCGCTAAAAACTGTTCAATAACAGATTTACGAATACGAAGAAGTTCAAATAGATGCTTTAATACCTCAAAAAAACCCATGACAGAAAGTTTTTCCATCGGGTACCAACTCTGAAAACCCAATGCAATCATTTTTGCCCCCCCTATCCCAACAAAAGTAGCATTAGGATAACGAAGTTGAAGGCTTTGGATAAGCGCAGCACCCAGCGTATCACCCGATGCCTCTCCTGCGATCATTCCAATAACAAGGGGTTTTTGTGATGAAAAAGAGAGCTTATCTGACAATACCACGTTCCGATTTCTTTAAAAAATCAATTAAAGACCCCAGCGTGTTAAAGCCATCATTCAAACCTTCCAGCTCTTTAATCGCCTCTTCAAAACGGTTTCCTGTTCGATATAGAGTACGATACGCTTTTTTAATCAGGCTTAATTGTTCACGCGTAAAGTTACGACGCTTTAACCCCTCAAGATTGATTCCTCTAGGGCCCGCTAAATTACCCGATACAATCACAAAATTAGGCACATCTTGATTAATCACACTGCCCATACCACAAAAGCTGTGTTCACCAATGTGACAATACTGATGTACCAGTGTGTACCCCCCTAAAATAGCCCAATCATTGACCGTAACATGACCAGCTAATGCCGTGGCATTCGCTAAAATGCAATGATTACCAATCACACAGTCGTGTGCAATGTGTACGCCCGCCATAATCCAGTTATCACAACCTACAACGGTTTTACCTAAATCCTGAGTCGTTCCACGGTTAATAGTGACATTTTCGCGAAAGGTATTATTGTCACCAATAATCAATAGAGTGGGTTCATTGTCGTATTTTTTATCTTGCGGTGCGGCACCAATCGAACCAAATGGAAAAAAATGATTATTCAAACCAATCTCTGTTGGCCCTTGAACCACCACATGTGCTTCCAGTACCGAGCCTGAACCAATGGTAACATCTGCCCCCACAACACAAAAAGCCCCTATTTTAACATTAGGGGCAATGTTAGCACTGGGATCAATCACAGCCGTTGAGTGAATCAAAGAACTATACCTTTCGTTCTGCACAAAGAAGGTCGGCAGAGGCGATCAATTTACCATCCACCTTTGTGGTGCATGTAAACTTCCAAATGCCTCTTTTATTACCCAGCGTGACCACTTCAAAATCTAAACGATCACCTGGGACGGCTGGCTTTCTAAAACGACAATTATCAACTGCGGCCAAATAATACATGGTACTCCCATCTGGCTTCTCTCCTTGACTGCGAAAAGCCAAAATCCCCGTGCACTGAGCCATCCCTTCTAAAATCATCACCCCTGGCATTATCGGGTGGTTTGGAAAGTGTCCCGTAAACTGAGGTTCATTAAAGGTAATATTTTTATACCCTTTTAACATAACGCCCGACTCAAATTCCGTTACCCTATCCACCAATAAAAAGGGGTAGCGATGCGGTAAATAATCAAAAATTTCAGTCACTTCCATCATGTTCAGTTCATCCAATATAATATATTTTGTTAATTCTTAAAGGGCTAGGAATAAATACTTTAAAGAACTTAGCTTGAAACATCTTTAGAGACTAGCTGTTCTACTTGCTTTTGCAACGCTTTAATCTGTTTCGCCATTTTATCAAGATGGCGTGCTCGAATACTGTTTTTTTGCCAATCTGAGACAGGAATCGCAGGGAAGCCCGAATAGGCTCCCGATGTTTTTATCGAGTGGGTTACGCCTGATTTTGCTAAAAAATGACTGTTGTCCGCAATAGTAATATGCCCCGAAAAACCAACTTGTCCTGCAACAGTACAATGCTTTCCTAAGGTGGTACTACCAGCAAAACCGGTTTGACCTGCAATCGCCGAACCTTGTCCAATTTTAACATTGTGCGCGATATGTACCATATTGTCGATAATACAATTATCTTCAATAATCGTGTTCTCAATGGCTCCACGATCAATGCAAACATTATTGCCAATGGACACATCATCTCCAATCACAACTCGGCCTATCTGAGGTATCTTAACCCACTTACCTTCATTATTTGCCCAACCAAAACCATCGCCACCAATAATGGCACCAGCTTCAATAATCACATTATTTCCTATCACACACCCATGGCGAATAACAACATTGGCACCAATCAAACAGTTTTGTCCAATCGTAACGCCCTCTTCAATGACCGTACCACAACCAATCACCGAATGCTCACCAATGATGACCTCTTTCTGAATAACCGCTTGAGCCATTACAGCAACACGAGAGTCAAGCTGCGCCGACTCATCAATCGTTGCGTCTAAGTGGTGTTGATAGGTATTTTTTGTGGGATTTAAAAGCTGGGCAACCAGTGCATACACATAATAAGGGTTTTTAACAACCAGCATAGGCACCTTACAATGTTCTTGATAGGTTGATTCAAGAATTACAACACCTGCTTTCGTTTCCTCGAGCGCTGACAAGTATTTTTTATCATTTAAAAATGAGATGTGTTGTGCACTGGCACCATTCAATCCTGCAACTTGCTGAATGTCGCTCTCATCCGAACCAATTAAATCAACCTGAACACCTAACCGCTGTAAATGACTAACAATATCACGTAATAACACAACTTAGGCCTAAGGTTTATTTATTAAATTCTGAACGTTGTTTTTTACTCACCGATTTTAAATGAGACAACACATCATTGGTGATATCAATTCGACTATTGGTATAAGCAATGCCTTCGTACAAAATCAAATCAAATGCTTGCTGTTCTCCAATTGCTTTAATCGCATCATTAACAATATTTTGTAAGCTGGCTAATTCCTCATTTCGACGCAAATTCAACAGCTCTTGTACATCATTTCTTCGGCGCTGAATTTCACGGGTTAACATGGTTATTTCACGTTCTTTAGTGACACGTTGCGAATCGCTCATGACCGCTTTATTTTTTTGATATGTAGACTGCTTTTGCTCTAATTTTCCTGCCAGCCCTTTCAGTTCAATCTGCTGAGGCTCAAACTCTTTTTTCAATCGAGCATCCGCTGTTTTGGCCTGTGGCGCTTGCTCCAAAAGAAGTGCAACATTCACAACGCCTAATTTAACAGGGGTCTCCGCCCAAACATTAGTTGCCAGCAACATCACCGCAACGGACAAATAGGTCTTAAGAATTTTTTGCATTAAATTTTTCCACTTTTCATATAATTAAAAAACAACTTTTCAGAATTGTACCCTAAAAAAACACCATTAGGATAGAAAGAGCGCGATTATTCATTCTTTTGTCAGCTTTTTAAAACCCAGATCCTAGGACAAACTGAAAGGATTGAAGCTCATCCGTTTTATCATAACCAATAGGCCACGCTAAACTAAAAGATAAAGGCCCTACAGGCGTGATCCAAGAAACACCAACCCCCATTGCTGAACGAAAGGCACCCACATCAACCGAATCTAAATCCGTAAAAATATTACCCGCATCCAAAAACAAACTCATTCGCATATTACTGGAGTCCTCAATAAAAGGAATCGGCAAGACCATCGCTGCAGTAGTTGCTACCTTGACCGCGCCACCTTTTGGACGACTCGTGCCATCATCAACGCCATTATAGTTTGCGCCTAACGAGTTGGGCTCAAACCCTCTTACCGAACCAATCCCTCCCGCATAAAAGTTTCGATAAAAGGGTAAGGAATCTATTTTTCCAAATGCACCACCATAAGAAACATTTCCTTTCAATTGCAATGTTAAATTAGAGCTCATGGGGTAATACACCCCCTCATCCAAATAAATTTTATAATAGGGCTGATCAGAAGTGCCTGGAACAACCGTTTCCATCGAGATTCGAGTTCGATGCCCCTCTGAAGGAAAGTAAAACGAATTGGTCGAGTTATGGCTCCACGCCATACTCAATATGGCCGCAGAAGAGTTTTGACCAAACTCAGCAACATAGTCATTACAAACATTAAACGCCTCAGAGCAAACAAGCTCTTGAGAATCCAACTTTAACCCATAAGTTAAGCGATCATACTCGCTCAATGGATAACCTAATGAGGTTCTAAGCCCAAAATTATTGATATTAAAGTCCGCTATTTGCAACTGATTTGCATCAATTTCACTTAAATAGAAGCCCGCCCCTAAACTCACACCATCATCGGTAAAATACGGATTAGTCAAACCAATATCCGCAGTTTTTCGTGAAGCGCTGGTCGCCACATTAAAGTCCAGCTTATTTCCACTACCAATAAAGTTTCGTTCCGAAACGCCTATATTAAAGCTCACACCATCCAGCTGAGAAAAACCAACTCCCGCACTAAAAGAACCGGTTGATTGCTCTTCTACCTTTACAATCAGATCCACCTGATCGGCACTCACCCGTTTCGTTTCTATATTGGCCTGTTTAAAAAAGCCCAATCGAGTTAAACGAGACGTGGACTGGCGAACCAATTTTAATGAGTAAGGGGCACTCTCTAATTGACGCATTTCACGCCGTATCACGTAATCACGTGTACGTGTATTCCCTTCTACCACGATTCGGCGAATATAAACCCTATTTTTAGGTTCAAAATGAAAACGTAATGCAATCGTTTTATTCACATCATTCAAGTCTGTTTCTGGTCTTACTTCTGCAAACGCATAACCCTCTTCACTCAATCGATCTCGAATATTACCTACCGCTGAAATTACCTTGGATCGAGAAAATACATCATCAACCTGCATCCCCATCAATTTATGCAGTGTTTTATTATCCAAAATGGTTTCACCGATAAACTGAATATCCGATAGTGTATATTGCTCACCTTCATCAATATTAATGGTCGTAAACACCCATGTTTTATCAGTCGATAAACTAACTTGAAAAGAGGAGACCTGAAACTTAGCAAACCCTAAATCCATATAGTAAGACTTCAAGGTCTCAATATCCCCTTGTAACTGCATCTTTGAGTAAGCATCACCTACCGACATCTGCAACAACGATTTTAAACGCTGATCAGAGTACATTTTGTTACCAACCAATGTAATACGACCAATCGTTGCAGGTTCACCCTCTTCAATAGAAACGGTTAAGGCCACACGATTACGAGGCAATACCTCACTATTAATCTCAATTTTTACTGCATAGTACCCTTGGTTTTGATAGCGGCGATTTAAATCAACCACCACTCGCTCTAATTCAAGATGATTATAAATCCGGCCTTTCTTCAGGCCTAACGAATCCAACGCATCATTTAACGTATCGCTGTCAATCAGCTTGTTGCCTTCAATGGTCACTTCTGAAATAGAAGGACGCTCGACAACCTTAACCACCAAGGTGTTTGACCCTTTTTTATACAATGAAACATCTTTAAAAAAACCGGTTTTATACAAGCTTTGAATACTCTTTTGTGACATGTCTCGGTCTAAAAACTCGCCCTTGGAAATAGAAAGGTAAGTACTAATGGTTGCAAAATCAATTCGATTCGCTCCTTCAACCTCAATATTTTTTACTGTAAAGGCATACGTCAAACTTGGCAGTAATAACAGGCACGAAACAGCACTCGAAATCGCTATTTTTTTAAATTTTATTTGCTTCATATTAACCATTAGAAATTCTTAAAAAATCATTAAATAAGGCTACGAATGTTAACCCAATAATTAAAACGATACCGATACGCTGACCGATCTCCATTACTTGAACACTCACTGGTGTGCCCTTCACCATTTCAATCAAATAATATACCAAATGGCCACCATCTAATATAGGAATCGGCAACAAGTTTAACAGACCAATACTCAAACTAATCAAACCCAGTAGTCCTAAAAAAGTAACCAACCCAGACTGCATAGCCTGCCCAGAGAACTGGGCAATACTAATCGGGCCAGATAAGTGTTGCAAGCTCACATCACCAAAAAACATACGTTGCAACATCACCAAACTCATATTGAACAGATCAACACTACGTTGATACCCTTGCTGAACAGCCTCTATCACACCATACTGTATAACAACCGTATAAGGCTTTAACCGCTCAGGTGCGACATAAACACCAATGCCCATCTGTCCGACAAACTCACCCGATGATAAACGCTTTTGACCCAATACAACCGACGTTGTATAAAGTGCATTATCACGAATATAACGTACCTGAACCGTCTGATTTGGTTTCTTTTGAATCTTTTTAACAAGATCCATCCATTGCGGCGTTAACGCATCGTTTATTGCAATAATTTCATCCTGAGGAAGCAAACCCGCTTGGCTGGCTGGCCCGTCTGGCAATACAGAGCCTAAGAGAGGCGGTAAAGGAATATCAAACGGAGCAAAACCTAACAACTGTAACCAGTTTTGTTCAGGCTTATTTAGATCGAGTGTACGAAGAGAGACTTGCTTTAATATCGTTTTCTCGCCAGTATCAATGCGTTCAACCGTCAAATCGACCGCTTCTTCATTGTGAACCTTGGCTTTCAACAACGCTTGATGAACCATTTGCCAACTGTAAACCTGCTCCTCCCCAACCTCAACAACTGACCAAGCCGCATCCGATTCAGGCTGTTGAATAAACGCCGGTGGCAAGACAGTGCCCACAGGTGAGTCTAATGTTACGTTATTAAAAATAGGCTTCAATCCCGAAACACCCACCAAGTACATGACTGAAAAAATCAATACGGCGAACACTAAATTTACCACAGGACCAGCGGCAACCACTGCAAAACGTTTGTACACGCTTTGGCGGTTAAAAGCGCGAGCTAACTCCTCCTTGGCAACGGGTCCTTCTGCTTCATCCAAAAAACGAACATAACCACCCAGTGGAATCAAGCCAATTTTAAAGCAGGTTTCCTCTCCTTGCTTTTCATAAATACTTTTACCAAAGCCTATCGAAAAGACCTTTACCTTAATATTAAACCAGCGTGCAACCTGATAATGTCCCCATTCATGAATGGTGACAACAATCCCCATCACCACAATAAATCCCAAAATAGACCACAAAATAGTCACTTAAGAGATGCTCCCAAAATGCCACAACACATACATCATTGGAATGGCAATTAATAAACTGTCCGCTCGATCCAACATGCCTCCATGACCAGGAAAAATAGTGCCGCTGTCCTTTAGCCCTGACTGACGCTTTAATACGCTTTCAAACAGATCGCCTAAAACTGAAAACAGTGCTACTGCCGCTAACAAAATGGCAAAGAGCCCCATGGAAAGTGTTAACTCTATCTGCAACCACATAAGCCCCATTAAACTGATGACAAACGCCAAGACAACGCCACCC
>WFNQ01000215.1 GCA_015488565.1 Thiomicrorhabdus sp. | reverse complement strand
ACCGTTTTAGTGGGTGTGTCACTGATATTGAAGTCGTTAGGTTAGAAAAAGTCCCCCCCCTCACTCTCATGAAAGGGGGGCAAGGTGAATTGAGCTTGCTCTGGAGCAGAAAAATTTATTTCATTGAATCCATTAAGTTGGGTTCATCAGGATAACCCGACTCTAATCCTTTGGTAATAATGGCAACGGCATCATGAGGATGCAAGCTTTCTAAATGGTTGATGCGAACCCAGTAATCCAAGTATTCAGCGTGTTGGTTTAAGGTGTTTTGTAGTCGTCTTGCGGCATCTTCACAAAACATTAAATTGGCTGCGTTTAAACGGGCAAACTCTTGTTCATCTTCTCGTTTTACCGCCGCTTGAACAGGGGTTTGTACCGCTTCTTCAATGTGGTTAATAAGCCGAGAAATTTCAAGAGTATCACTTTCGGTCATTTTAACTTTAACTTGGGCATAGGAGCGTTGGCTGTGTGGTGTGGCCACAATGCCTTCTGGTGTGCCTAACCAGTTTAATACCGCTTGGTAGTCTAAGTTTTGTGTATTGAACTGTTGTTCAAATGCTTCTTGAATCAGTTGACGTGACAGTGCGGCAGAGCAAGGGCAGGTCGATGAATAGGGTACTTCAATAGACACTTCGCATTCAAACTTTCCTTGGCGTAGTTCGCCGCGAATGGTGGTGGGGTAGTGCTTCCAGCCCGTGTTATCGCTTAGCAGTGAGTCACGACGTTCGTAGTAATCAAACTTAAATTCAACAAAGGCTTGGTTACTCAGTCCGTTATGGGATTGAATAAATGCCTTTAAGATTGCTTTTACCCGTGTAGGGGTTAAATTTTTTTGAGTGCCCATTTGGTCGAGTAAGAGGTATAAGCGAGACATGTGAATGCCTTTGCTCATTGGGTCGTCTAAACTGACGTACGCTTGCGTTTGCGAGGACAGACGAATACTGTTGTTACTCTTTTCGCTGTTTAACCCTTGTTGGATTAATATAGGGAGTTCGATGCCACTCATTCCAACCCAGTTGAGTGTTCCTTGCGGGGCTTGGTGTGGCTGACACGCGATATCGGGCATGTGCTTTGTCATGCAATTTCCTTCGGCTATTTTCGCTGTAAAAAAAGAATCGGCTATTTTAGCAAATAATGGACTAAATAGCTGGGTTATTCAAAATCTTGGCCATCCAGTAGGTCTTTGGCGAGTTGTTCTAGGTCTAGGTTTAGCCCTAGGTGTTCAGTAATAATTTTGGTATCACGATAGGCATTGCCAAGGCATGTTGTGGCGCCAGGTGAGGGGGTCATATTGAAAATGAGGTTTTCATTTTTAGGGAGAATACTGGCTTCGCCCAGTTGCAGTACCATATCGGTTTTATTGATGACTTGAGGGCGTAATCCACCAATACCTTTGGCGTATTCAAGGTCTTCGGCTTTGAGGCTGGGGATAATTTTTTGGGCATCTTTGGCAAACAATTTTTGACGAATGATGGGGATTTCAAATGCAAAGTTTCGAAAAATGTAGTTGCGAATGGTGCTGTCTTTCATTAAATCCCAAAAAACCCGAATGACTTTGCGGTCGAGCTTTAAGCTTCGCCAAAAATCAAGATAGGTACCTTTGGTATAGCGTTCGAGCTTGGGCAGTACCAGTGCGGTGGGCCCTAAACGTGTTTTTTCCATTTCAACCAAGTCAGGATCGCCATGTAGTGCGGCAAACGGTAGTTTGTCATTTTGCATGGTATAGACCTTGCCATTGAGCATTTTAGGAACATAGTAAAAGCTACCAGCCATGGGGAGAATGGATAGATCTAATCCGTGGCCTAATTGGTTGGCAAGCAGTAGGCTGTGTGCCCCTGCTGAAACCACAACAAATTTGGCCATAAATGTTCCCTGTGGTGTGACCAGTTCGTAATGGTCGTCGAACTTGGATATTTTTTTGACTTCGGAGCTTAAGGAGACATTGATTTCAGTGTTGGTTTTACGTGCGCTGTTAATGAATGATTTGGATAGGTTACCAAAATTGACGGCACAGTATTCGTCCGTACAGCCTGAGGCCATGATTTTTTCAGGGCGGGGCTTACCATCAATTAAGGCAACGGCAGGTTCTACTTCGGCAATGCGTTCTGCATCCCACAGTTCCATGTAGGGAAAGTCTTCGGCAAATTCATGGTGTCGTTTCTCTAAACGTTCGCACTCTTCATCGCCTACGGCTAAAATCATTTTAGGAAATTTGTATAGAAAATCGTTAATATCTACAGTTTTGGCGTAGTTCACCAGCATGTTGGCTTGGCGTTTGACCAGCTTGGCTTTTTCTAATTTATAGTTGGTTTCTATGTCGCCACAGTGTAATGTTTGGCTATTCGAGCGGGCGTTAGAGTTGAGAGGCGCAAGCGAGTCATATTTTTCTAAAACCGCAATGGATTTTACATCGGTGTATTTTGATAGCAGGTAGGTTAAGGCACAGCCTGAAATGCCTCCGCCAACAATAACAACATCAAACATACGATTTTTCATTAAGGTGTTCCTAAGTTTATTTTTAATGCGATTGAAGAAAAGGCCTCATTATATCGAAAAATAGTCTTCATCATTTGGAGAAATGTATTTTTATGGGTTGAGAAAATAAGCCATTTTTGTCATTTAAATTCGCTTAATAGAAGGTATTTTTATATTGTATTGTGAATCTGATTAAAAAAGGGGGGGAGATATGTTTTGTGGGGTTCCAAGTATTATTGATGTAGAGGCATCGGGGTTCGGTGCTGCATCTTATCCGATTGAAATTGGCGTGGTGTTGGAGGATGGATCGCGTTATTGCAGTTTAATTGCACCCGCTGAAGAGTGGACTTTTTGGAAGGAGGAGGCGGAGAAAGTTCATCATATTTCGAGAGAGGTGCTTTATAAGCATGGAAAGCCACTTAAGAAGGTTGCCGAGGAGTTGAATGTGTTTTTACTGGGTCAAACGGTGTATTCTGATGGCTGGGTGGTCGACAGTCCATGGGTACGGCAGTTGTTCTATACGGCACACACTGAGCAGGCATTTAAAGTAAGTCCTTTAGAGATGATTTTAACGGAGCCTCAAATGGAAATTTGGCATGAAACAAAGGATGGTTTATTGCAAAACTGCGAGCATAAACGCCATCGTGCTAGTTTTGATGCATCCATTATTCAACAAACGTTTGTGAAAACGGCACAATTAATACAGGGTTCGGTGGGATGAAACAATTTCAAGACGCGGTATTGATTACGGGGGCAGGGCAACGTATTGGCTACTATTTGGCCAAATCTTTTTTACAGCAAACGGACTACCCCATTGTGTTTACCTATCGTACGCATCACCCTCAAGTGGATGAGTTGGTGGCGTTAGGTGCGATTGGTTTTCAGGTGGATTTTACGTTGCCAGATGCACTATCAAAATTGGTTAATCAAGTGAAAGAGCAAGTGCTGAGTCTACGTGCGGTGATTCATAATGCTTCTTTATGGTTGTCTGATGAAAAAATTCAGACAGAGGGGGGGGGGAGAAATTTTAATGCGTTGTTTCAGTTGCATGTAGAAGTACCTTTTTATCTTAATCGTGAGCTTACGCCATTATTAAAAGCTTCTGTCTCGCCTTTAAAAGACATTATTTCTTTATCGGATGCAAGTGTTGTAAATGGAGTTTCTGCTGATTATGTTGGGTATGGCTCCAGTAAAGCGGCATTACAGGCATTGATGAAGGGGTTTTCAAAAAAATTAGCACCAGACATTAAAGTCAATGACATTGCACCCGCCTTAATTATGTTTAATGAAGGAGATGATGAGGAGTATAAACAACGCCGCTTGGCTCAGTCTGCATTGGGTATTGAACCCGGGCCTGAAGTGGTTTGGCAAGCGGTGCAATATTTAATGAACAGCCCTTATACAACGGGAACGGTGTTGTCACTGGATGGGGGGGGGAAATAATTCTGCTCCAGAGCACCCTCTCTTGACACCCTCAATTCACTTTGCCCTCCCGTTTCTCTTATTTTTTTAGAGCATTCTAAAAAATAATCCGGCCTTTTTGATGATTGGTGGTGGCGTTATTTGGTGAGGGCAGCCCATTTTTTGGGCATTTTTCTGGCTTGTTTGGCGCTCTTTTAAATCTGTTTCGGCATCAAAGCCATCGCGCTCTTTCCAGCCTTGGGTGTGTTGTAACACAATGTCTGCCAGCGCATTGGTGTGATCTTTTCGGTCATTTAAACAACGAATAAAGCCAAATTTCTCCCCCCCTGCTTCTTCAAAGTATTCACGATTCTCTTCACCAATCTCTTCAATCGTTTCAAGACAATCGGCGGAAAATCCGGGGCAAATTACTTGAATATTTTTAATGCCTAAAGCAGGAAGTGACTTTAAGGTGGCGTCGGTATAGGGTTTAATCCACTCTTCTTTGCCAAACAGCGATTGAAAGGTAACTTGGTATTCCTCTTTTGACAATCCCAGCTCTTTGGCCACAAGGCGGGACGTTACGTGGCATTCACAGTGATAAGGGTCGCCATTGTCTAAGTAGCGTTGTGGTACGCCGTGATAAGACATGACCAGTAGTTGTGGTTTTCCATGCACTTTTTGATAGTCACGAATGCTATTGGCCAGTGCGGTAATGTATCCAAGATGACGGTGATAGTGGTTTATAAAGCGCAGTTCAGGTAACCAGCGCCATGTTTGCAGTTCGGCGGTGACCGCATCAAAAGTGGATGCCGTCGTGGCTGCCGCATATTGTGGGTAGAGTGGCAGAACCACAATGCGTTGACACCCTTTATTTTGTAACGCTTTTAATCCTTTCGCAATGGAGGGATTGCCGTACCGCATCGCCAGTGCAAATTCAACACGACCTTGAAAGTGCGGGCGAACGGACTGTGCAATGGCATCTACTTGGCGTTGGGTGATGTTGAGCAAGGGCGCGCCTTCCCCTTCACTGTTCCAGATGGTTTCATAGGCTTCGGCCGATTTGGCTGGGCGTGTATTTAAAATAATGCCATTTAATATTAAACGCCATAACCAGCGTGCGGGCGGAGGCTCGACAACACGTGGATCCATTAAAAACTCTTTTAAATAGGGTTTTAATGCCTCTTTGGTTGGTGCATCGGGCGTACCAAGATTGGTTATTAGTACCCCTGTGGCACTGTCTTCACCATGTTGAAAGCGTTGAATTCCTTGATACAGCAAAATTCATCTCCATAATAAATTGATTTTTTGATTGCGAATATTGTAGAGTAAAACGTTCTGAGAGGGCAGAGATTTTGTGATTTAGCTGAGGAAGTGGTGCGCTTGAGAGGATTCGAACCCCCGACCCCTGCCTCCGGAGGGCAGTGCTCTATCCAGCTGAGCTACAAACGCGAATTTTTAAGGGAAGTATTATAACCCTAATTCTCAGATAGAAAATACGTTTATAGTTGTATTAAGCGTTCTGGTTTATGTTGGTAGTTTTTATTATTTTAAATTTGAGGTTGCTTTTTAGGTGTTAAAAAAACGATGGTATATTGCTTTGATGTTTGGAATCTTTGGGATGCTTCAGGGGTGTGAAAGTGTTGATTCATTGGATCAGCAGGTTGCGGTAGGCAAGCCTTTTCCTGAAATGAAGTTGGTCACCTATGATAGGGAGCCTTTTTCTCTTGAGTCGTTAAGGGGTAAGGTTGTGATTCTGAAGTTATGGGCAACATGGTGTGTCATTTGCCGTGAGGAAGCCCCTTATTTTTTAACGTTTTCTAAAAAACTAGACGATTCGGTAGCGGTTGTCTCGGTTTCGGTGGATAAAGATTTAAACTCAGCAAAAGAGTATTTGTTGGATCACCCGAGTGACTTTTTACAGCTGTTTGACCAGAGTATGGTGCAAACGAAGTTGGTTTTAAAAGCCAGTGTGATTCCACAAGTCTATATTATAGACTCAGCAGGTATATTGCGTTATTACGCAGTAGGGTTTGTTAATTGGGATGATGGTATGCTGAAAAAAATTCAAGCGCTGCTTAACGAGAGTCGCTATAAATAAAGAGTAAATTCCTTTTTTCCTGTAAGGGGATAAAGGGAAGCTCAGTAAGTATTTGCTTTTATTGAAGTTTGATGGTTTTAGTGTAATTATGATAATGGTGGTATAAAAATAATTTAGGCTGAAATACGGTTTGCTACGGCAGTTGTGCTTATATGGCATAAAATTTTGTTATGAATGTGGTAGTATCCTTTTTCTGAAATTTAATTTGCTCTGTTT
>WFNQ01000214.1 GCA_015488565.1 Thiomicrorhabdus sp. | reverse complement strand
CCCAGCAATCAAAAACAGTACAAACAGAACGCTCAAACCTATTTAAAACAGTTACAAGAATTGCACCAGTGGGTACTGTCCGAAATAAAAAGCATCCCAAAATCACGTCGTATTTTAATTACCGCACACGATGCGTTTGGCTATTTTGGTCAAGCCTATGATATAAAAGTGATGGGATTACAAGGGGTCAGCACCGCCTCTGAATTTGGATTACAAGATATTCGTCAACTTAAAGCGATTATTGTTAAACATCAAGTACGCGCCGTATTTGTAGAATCCAGTGTTTCACCCCGCTTTATTGAAGCCTTGGTAAAAGGAGTAGAAGCCGAGGGAACTCCCCTAAAAATTGGCGGCGAACTCTATTCAGATGCCATGGGATTAACCAACACGCCAGAAGGCACTTATATTGGCATGGTCAAACACAATACCACCACCATTGTAAACGCATTAAAGTAGCTCAACTATGTCGACTCATTTCACAGATAAAAAATTCTCCCCCCCCCTCCCATTTGCTCCGCTGTCCGTCACGAACTTGAGCATGCGCTACCACCATAAACCCGTGCTCACCGATGTCAGTTTTGAGGTTCCTGAAGGCAAAACCATTGCCATTGTCGGGCCAAATGGGGCTGGAAAATCAACGCTATTAAAAGGCATTATGGAATTAGAACCCACAATGGGCGGAGAGGTACAATTTTTTGGCGAACCTTTAGCCAATAAACGCCTTGCCATCGCCTACGTACCACAACGAGAAGAGATTGACTGGGACTTTCCGATCAACGTGTTTGATGTGGTATTAATGGGGCGACACGGCCAACTTAAGCTGTGGCAACGTCCCAGCCAAATAGACAAAGAGATTGCACAGCAAGCGTTAAAAGACTTACAAATGTGGAATTTTAAAGACCGCCAAATCAGTGAACTGTCGGGCGGCCAACAACAACGTGTGTTTTTAGCCCGAGCACTGGCACAACGCGCCAACCTGTACTTAATGGATGAACCCTTTGCTGGCGTGGACGTCTCCACCGAAAAAGCCATTATTGAACTCTTTAAAACACTTAAAAATCAAGGTAAAACCATCGTATGCGTGCATCACGATCTCAATACCGTGGGTGAATATTTTGACTGGATCATCTTCATCAACGCCCGATTAGTGGCCGCAGGCCCCGTCGAACAGGTATTAACCAAAGAGAACCTCAATAAAACCTACGGCGGTCGCCTCTCACTATTAAATGATTTAACCGAAACCATGTATCGCACACAACTCAATAAAGCCCATGATGATGATTAAGGCACTTTAATGGCAGGGTTTGAATTATTCCCCCCCCCCTCTTTATGGCAAAACTGGCTCAGTTTTTGGCGCTTTGAAGACATGAATGTGCTATGGGTGCTGATGGGCAGCGTACTGCTTGGCATGTCCGCTTCCGTTATCGGTGGCTTTGCCTTTTTACGCAAACGTTCGCTCATTGGCGATGCCCTTGCCCATGCCGCCCTGCCTGGTGTGATGATGGCCTTTTTGCTGTTTCAAACCCGCGACCCACTGGTGATTTTTATTGGCGCACTGTGCAGTAGCTTTATTGGCTTCTTTTTAATCGACTGGTTGCCCAAAAACACCAAAATAAAAGCCGATGCCGCTCTGGCCATTACCCTCTCCTTTTTCTTTGCGCTCGGATTAATGCTCCTCTCCTTTATTCAAGGAATGGAAGTAAATAACAAAAGCGGGCTGGATAAAATCCTCTTTGGGCAAGCGGCCGCCATGACCGAAGGCGACATCAAACTACTCGCTTACGTCACGCTATTTGTGCTCATCACGGTGGTGCTGTTTTTTCAAAAATTCAGGCTCATCGCCTTCAATCAACATTACGCTCGAACCATTGGCATCGCCGTCAATCGTTACGAACTGCTACTCGCGTTGCTCATTGTAATGTCCGTCGTCGTGGGCTTACAACTGGTCGGCGTCGTCTTAATGGCCGCGGTACTGCTCACGCCCATGGCGGCCGCCCGTTACTGGAGCAATCAACTCACAACCATATTAATCATCGCCTCACTCCTTGGTGGATTAAGCGCCATTATTAGCACCCAAATATCCTACCTAGCACCCGCCATGCCGACCGGCCCTTGGATGGTGGTGAGTCTTTCGGTACTCTTTATTATCTCCCTACTGTTTGCGCCTAAAAAAGGCCTCTTAAAACAGTATGTCGACTACAAACGACTCTGCCAAAAAGTCGCCGAAGAGAATATTTTACGCACGCTATACAAACTGCTGGAACGCAAAACCTTTTCACCGCAACCACTCACTTTAGCCGACATACAATCGTTTCGTAATATGCCCAGTAGTTGCCTAAAAAGCACGCTAAAACAACTGGAGAAAAAAGGGTGGGTTCACGCCTCCACGCTTGGTTTTGTCTTAACCTCAGAAGGCCTCAACAAAGCCACGCAACTCACCCGTCGCCACCGTTTATGGGAAAACTACCTAAACGAGCAAGCCGAACTATCGCCCAAGCAAGTACACCAACAGGCCGAACGAATTGAACACATCCTAACCGATGCACAAGAAGCTCAACTGCAACAAGAACTCAGTAACAGTCAACAAGACCCACATGGCAATCAAATCCCTAAACAGACTCGTCACACCTCACCAACTAAGGGGGGGGGAGAAATTTGATCAACGATATTTGGATTTTAGCCACCGCCTCACTCGTCGCTGCAGCCTGTGCTCTGGTCGGGGTCTTTTTAATCTTACGCCGTCAAGCCTTAATGGGCGACGCCATCAGTCACTCCGTTTTATTAGGAATCGTACTCGCCTACCTCATTACCGACAGCCGTGCCTTGCCGATTATGCTCGGGGGCGCCGTGATTATTGGCTTGCTCACCGCATGGCTTAGCGACACACTCAACCGTGTTGGAAAACTGCAAAGTGATGCCAGTATTGGCATTGTGTTTACGCTATTTTTTGCCATTGGCGTGATTTTAATTTCCCTGTACGCAGGGCAAATCGACTTAGATCAAGAGTGTGTTTTATACGGCGAAATCGCGTTCATTCCGTTTGATACCCTTCAGATAGGGGGGGGAAAGAATTTAGAAGATGGTGTTGACATCGGCCCCAGAGCCTTCTGGGCGATCGCCGTGGTGTTTGTGATTGTACTCGTCAGTATTGTGGTGGCTTTTAACCGATTACAAACCGTGGCCTTTCACCCCAAACTCGCGCTTTCACTGGGCATCAACATTGTCTTTTGGCACTATTTCTTAATGACCTTAGTCTCCATGACCACCGTCGCCTCCTTTGATGCCGTCGGCGCTATTTTAGTGG
>WFNQ01000213.1 GCA_015488565.1 Thiomicrorhabdus sp. | reverse complement strand
TTTGATGAACTCGAAATATTAGTACTAGACGAAGCCGACCGCATGTTAGACATGGGCTTTATTCGCGACATTAAAAAAATCATCGCCTTACTGCCCCAAAAGCGTCAAACGCTCATGTTTTCAGCCACTTTTTCAGACGATATTCGCCGACTAGCAAAAGGTCTCGTTCATAACCCCGTTGAAATTTCAGTCTCACCACCAAACACCACCGTAAAAGCGGTTGAACAATGGATTTGCCCGGTTGATAAAGCGCAAAAATCCACACTGCTTGTTCACCTAATTAAAGACAATGTTTGGGATCAAGTACTCGTGTTTACCCGCACCAAACATGGTGCCAATAAACTCACCAAAATTTTAGACAAAGCCGGTATTAAAGCCGCCGCCATTCACGGTAACAAAAGCCAAGGAGCACGTACACGCGCATTGGCCGAATTTAAAGACTATAAAATTCAAGTATTGGTCGCGACAGACATCGCCGCACGAGGCATCGATATCGACCAACTGCCTCACGTAGTCAACTTTGAACTGCCCAATGTGCCCGAAGATTATGTTCACCGTATCGGGCGCACTGGACGAGCAGGTTCAAAAGGCGAAGCGGTTTCATTAGTCAGTGCCGACGAGCTAAAACAGTTAAGCGACATCGAACGTCTAACGCAAGAACTGCTCAAACGCAAAGTGGTTGCAGGGTTTGAGCCCAGCAATAAATTGCCCGAAACCACCCTAAAACCAATGAAGCGAAAACGTCCTAAAAAAAATAAAACCACAGGACGCGTCGAACATAAAGACGGCCAACGCTCCGGCGAAAACGCCAAAGGCCATGCCCCACGAGGGCAAAGAAATAGCCGTAAATATTAACATTCGATAAAAAACGACATTAAATCAATGGCGTTTTTGTGGTTTAAAAATTCTACTCCAAAGTACGCTCTCTTGAGCAAGCTCAATTCATCTTGCCCCCCCCTCTATTATTATGAATAGGGGGGGGAAGAATTTTTTAAGCTTGTTTTATTACCCGTAGGCTTTCATAAGCTTAACAAATCTATAAAGTCCCTTTTTTGTACCTTTAAGTTGCATTATTTGCCTTAACGTACGATATTGGTCACCTTATGAATACCAAAAAAGCAAAGCACAACGACTCTCCTTTATTGCGATTATGATGGTATTCAATCTGGAACAACATCTCGACAATTTTCTACTCAAGAGAAGGTGCTTTGGAGCAGAGAGTTTTTTTAATCCCTCCTATGGTATTGACGAATATGGAATTATGACTATCATCATCGTATTACAACATAAGGATACATGAAATGAAATATCTTAGAAATGTACTGGCAATCCTGCTGTTAACCTCTTTTTCAAGTGTCTATGCAGGGAGTTGTTTTGATGAGCATGATCGTGATGTTGATGATTGTCAGTTAAAGTCAAAACAAGGGGATGCTTCAGCACAATACCGTTTAGGATTGATGTATTACGATGGAACAGGTGTTGCTCAAGACCATGTAATGGCACATATGTTTTTCAATATTGCAGCCGCAGGAGGTTTTAAATTGGCGAAAAAAAACAGAGATATTATTGCCAAAAACATGACGCCATCACAAATAGAAAAAAGCACAAGATTTAGCAGGGGAATGGGTGCGAACATATTAGCCCCGTATTAATAGCATTGGTTTACCCTGATCAGGGTAGTTTAAAAGGAGAGAAAAATGAATCGAGTAAGGTTTAAAAAAGGTTTTTTATGTGGCGTAATAGGTTGTTTTTTAGGGCTGTCAATGGTGACTCAAGTTACCGCATCGGAGAGCACCGATGCGCGAGAAATTATTTGGGTTAGTGCAGATGAAAAGGCCGCTCTTTTATCTGAAATGCGTGCTTTCTTAGAGGCTTCACAGCAAATTTTAGAGGGTAGTTTAGCGGACGATATGGACGTGATTGAAGAAGCCGCTCGATCGGTTGGCATGAAAATGATGCGGGGCACACCAAAAGAACTGCATAAAAAATTACCTTCTGGTTTTACCGCTTTAGGGCCTAAAGCGCATCGAGGCTTTGAAACGATTGCGGATGAGGCATTAGGCATGGGGGATAGAGAGGTGGTGTTGCAACATTTGGCTGAATTACAAAAAACTTGTAATAAATGTCACTCTATTTATCGTTTTGAGGTGAATAATTAATCTTTGTGTACGAAATGGTGTTGCCATTCTAATTTTTATGCGTTGACTCAGGGGGGGGAAGAAATTTTAAAATTCTTCCCCCCTGCCTTTACAATATAGCGACCAGCAAACACCGTCATTATCGGGCTTGACC
>WFNQ01000212.1 GCA_015488565.1 Thiomicrorhabdus sp. | reverse complement strand
GTTAGAACCAGTAAATTTATTGATGTAATTGACTATTCTGAATACGCAGTGCATGGTGAAATGGTAAGCGTTGAAGGTAAAAATGCACAAGCAATAGCATATGTGTATTTGCAACAAGATAATCAACGCTCTGTTGGCGTGGCATTGGCAGAAGATTCTGTTACAGCCATGTTATTAGCGGTATTAAAAGCATTGCATTAAAAATAAAGGTTTCACGTGAAACAAAAAAGCCTGTGAAAACAGGCTTTTAAATTTAAATGTAAAAAAGAGGGGGGGGAATTTTTTTGTAAAAATTACTCTACAAAATACGCATTTTTTTCAGTGATGTCGTATGTCCAAGGTTCACCAGAATTTTTCCAGCCATTTTCCAATCTAAAGCCTTTTTTATCACCTGTTTTGGTCTTTTTACCCTCAAATCCATCGACCATAATATAAACATTTTCATAACCGTATTGATCCATCATTTTAGCCGCAGGTTGAGAACGTGACGAACCTGAACGGCACATAATAATGTAAGTACTCTCTTCATCGGCATCTAAGTCAGCAGCTTTGTCTTCTAATTCTGAGATAAAATTAGAGTTTGGCGCAGGCTTATAACGGGGTTTTTTGGTATCCAAAGCGCTGTAATCAAATTTAACCGATGGAATCATGATTTGAGCCACCCCGGTATGACCAACAAATTGCCACTCTTCGGGAGTACGAACATCCACTAAAATGACACTGGGGTCTTTCTTCATCATCTCAGCGGCCTCTTTAGCCGTGACATAAAGGCCTTGTGGCGTTTGATGTTTGGGGTTTTCAGGTACGGGTGCTGCCATGGTTGAAGTGCTAATAAAAAACCCTGTTACTAAGGCAATGGATGAGATAGAGAGGGATTGACGCATGGTATGATTCTCCGAGTTGTTTTTATATTTAAATAACGTATCCATATTAGTGTATTTTAATATTAATATGCAAATAAATTTATATGGAGGGTTGTTTAAAAAAAACTAATAGAGAGCTTTTCTTTTTGCATGATTAAAAATCAAATCGGTTATGATGGGTTTAAAGAGATATTTAGGTATTTTTATGCCGTTATTTAAAGTCAATAAAGAGCGTATTTTTTGTTATTCTCACTCCTGTTATCGCGTACCTTTCATAGGTTTGTTTAGTCTTTCGATTGTTCTTTTTTTGATTTCAATTTTTTTCCCCCCCCCTGCTTATGCCACCACTTCCAGTGGTTCACTAAACTGGTTTACAATGTTTATGTGGCTTTCTGGCGGGTTAGCGCTGTTTTTATTTGGTATGGAACAGATGATTAAAGGCCTGTTAGTTATTGCAGGCAATCAGATGAAAAATATTTTAGAGCGCTTAACAAAAAACCGTGTCATGGGTGCGATTACAGGGGCAGGGGTGACGGCTGTTATTCAATCCTCTTCGGTTACAACGGTATTAACCGTTGGGTTTGTATCGGCTGGTTTAATGACATTGTCTCAAGCTGCTGGGGTGATTATGGGAGCCAATTTAGGCACCACAGTTACGGCACAAATAGTGGCCTTTAAAGTGACTAATTATGCGTTATTGGCGGTGGCATTGGGGTTTGTATTACAGTTTTCCTTTCAAAAACATAAAACCATTGCCATTGGTCAACTGATTATGGGATTGGGTTTATTGTTTTTTGGCATGAATGTTATGAGTGAAGGCATGGCACCTTTGCGTGATTATCAACCGTTTTTAGATTTAATGATGGAGATGCAAAATCCTTTTTTAGGGATTTTAGTGGCGTTTATTTTTACCGCTTTAGTTCAGTCTTCCTCGGCGACAATCAGTGTGATTATTGTGATGGCAAGCAATGGGTTTTTAACCCTACCTGCAGGAATTGCTTTATTGATGGGAGCCAATTTAGGTACAACGGTTACTGCACTATTGTCTACCCTTGGTAAGTCTCGAGAAGCGTTAAGAACTGCGTTAATTCATACCTTGTTTAGTGTTTTGGGCATTTTAATCTGGTTACCATTTATTCCTGTTTTAGCAGATATGGCGATGTTTATTTCAAGCAATGAGTTAATTCAAAATGGCTTGGATCGCGCGCTTTTAGCAGAGCAAACCCCCCGTGAAATTGC
>WFNQ01000211.1 GCA_015488565.1 Thiomicrorhabdus sp. | reverse complement strand
GCCACCACCAGTTTTAAGGCACAAAATGTACCTTGAGAGGTATTTAAAAAATATTTCCCCCCCCTATATTGCACCGATTCCAGTTGTGTTTTTAACTGTAAATGTACACCTGCCCAATCGCATTCGGTAAGTAATATCTGAATTAAATCCGATGCGCGTTCCGCACAAAAATATTTCCCCCCCCCTCTAATCTCATACGCCAATCCATGACGCTCTACCAACTCTACAAACGCTGTAGAAGGGTAACGTGATAACGCGCTTTTAACAAAATGCGGGTTTTGACAAATAAAATGGGCGGGAGAGACATCCATATTGGTAAAGTTACACTTTCCGCCACCCGAAATACGAATTTTAGCGGCTGCTTTAGGCGCATGGTCTAGCAACAAAACTTTGTTGCCGTTATACGCCGCTTGCGCCGAGCACATCAACCCCGATGCGCCAGCGCCTAATACAATGACATCCCAGTGATATTTTGTATTCATTTTTTCAGTCATTTTGAATTTCGCTGGATTGATGCGAATTTTTCTTAATAATATCTTCAAGCTGTTTTTTGCTGTATTGAGTGCTCGCACTATGACCTAATAAATCATTCCGAATGGTTAATGTGAGTACACTTAACGCTTTATGTAAAATGACGGTATCTCCTTTAAAGGTATTGTCTCTCGAAATTTTTTGTATGGTATTTAAAAAACGCTGATACTCCTCTAATACTTCTGGAGAGGCCACCAGTGCAAGTCGGTGTGTAATAAAAGACAAATGAACAAATTTAGCGTCTGAAAACTGATTGACTAATGACATCTCTTCCAGCAAATCCAATAGTTTTTCATAGGTTTTGGTTTTTAACTCCAAAAATTTAATATTTTGTTCTTTTTCAACCTCTACCATTGTTTGCTTATTCAACAACAAAGAAGTAATAAAAATTGTTGCCACGGTTCCTAAAATAATCAACACAATTTCTTGTGTAAAAGGCAAGCTATCGGTCACGTTATAGGCATAGCGTAAAAAAGCATACCCCGTTGCTAAGGTAAGAAAAGAAAGAAATAGATAAAGTAACTGTTGTGAATTCATAAAATGAGACCTTTGAACGAGAGTATGGCGGGAGAAGAAAATAGCGTAATTTCTGCTGCTTTTCTTAAAAGTTTAGTCAATAGGCACACTATTAACCTCACTTCAATAGGTTAAAAAGGCTTATTCATCACGCCATACGCATCCACGAAATTCGGCTTCTTGAATCAATGCCTTTATCCCTTTTAAGACCTCTGACTCCTCTCCTTCAACCCCGAGTTCAATACTACGCAACCCATCCTCATGGATACTAGGTAAACTAAATAAGCGTAAATTTGGAAACTGTTTCTCAAATTGTTCCATAAATACAATCCAGTCCGATTCATGCTCATTAAACATTCGAATGCTTTTTTCAATACACTGATGTTTTCTATTTTCTAATGCATAGTGCTCAAGCACCCATGCCATCATCGATTTTGCCATGATTGGAAAACCTGGCATAAAATAATGATTTTGAATAGAAAATCCAGGTACTCGATTGTATTCATTAGGAATAATAGCAGCACCTTTTGGGTACTCTGCCATACGAACACGCATGGGGTAAGCCTGCTCACCAAATTGAGCTTCAATTTCAGCTACCGCCTCTGGATGGCGCTCTAATGGCAGCGACAAAGCTTCTGCTGCACATTGACGTGTTCGGTCATCTGGCGTGGCACCAATACCGCCAAAGCAAAAAACAGTATCATTCGTCGCAAAACTATCCCGTAAAAAAGCCGTTAAGCATTTAGCTTCATCGCCCAAAATGGTGACACCACAAAGCCTCAATCCACGAGGATTTAGCAGTTCATTAGCCTGTGCTAAGTGTCGATCTTGACGTTTACCTGATAAAATCTCATCCCCAATAATCAGCAAACGCACTCTATCATTACGATTCATCTAATATATTCTCACTGTAAATAAAGATAAAATGCGGGTTATTTATTCTCTTCTTTAAAATTAGCGGGTTTCAACATATGACGACTCAAAAGTCGATAAAACTCGGTACGATTACGCTTAGCAATACGGGCTGCGTGCGATACATTTCCTCCTGCCAGTTTAAGTAATTGAATAAGGTAATCTCGTTCAAACTTTTTTCTTGCTTCATTAAACGAAGGAATGGACAAGCTTTTCTTTTGAAGTGCTTTCTCAATCAGAGATGCCGGAATTAAAGGCGTTGTTGCAAAAGCGCAGACTTGATCAATCACATTTTTAAGCTCTCTAATATTACCAGGCCATTCATAGCCTAATAATATTTCCATCGCCTCATTCGATATTTTTTTTACCTTTGCATCACTTTTTATAAAGTGATTCACCAATAAAGGAATGTCTTCTGGGCGCTGCGTTAAGTTAGGCAGTTTTAATGTCACTATATTTAAACGATAATAAAGATCAAGCCGAAAGGTTTTTTCCTCAACCATCTGCTTTAAATCTCGGTGACTGGCAGAGACAACACGAACATCAATAGGTCTTGTCTGGCTCTCTCCTACTGGTCTAATTTCTCCTTCCTGTAACGCCCTTAATAGCTTTACCTGAAAAGAAGGTGACATATCCCCTATCTCGTCTAAAAACAAGACTCCACCATCTGCTAATTCAAATAGCCCTTTACGATTTTCTATCGCCCCTGAAAAAGCCCCCCTTTTATGACCAAAAAGCTCAGACTCTAATAGCTCTTCAGGAATTGCACTACAATTAACGGCAACAAATGGCTTATCTTTTCTTGGACTGGCTTTGTGAATAGCCTGAGCAACTAACTCCTTTCCTGTCCCACTCTCTCCTTGAATATAGACACTAATATCACTTTGAGAAACATGATACAAATCTTTAAGCAGTGATTCCATAACACTGCTTTGCCCAATAATATTCTCTCGCCACTCTGCGTCTAAAAAATCATAGGCTAAATTTGTATGTAACTTAAACGCTTTTTCTATTTGCTCATTTAACTCGATATGGTTAATAGGCTTAGTAATAAAACCAAAAACACCCAAGCTCGTGGCCTCAACCGCTTCTTTAATCGTACCATGGGCTGTCATAATAATGACAGGAAGCATTGGGCGTGTCTGCTGAATTTGTTCATACAAGGCCATTCCATTCATTTCATCCATTCGAAGGTCAGTAATAACAAGCTGAGGATTAAAAACGGGTAATGCAGCCAAAGCCTCAGCGGCACTTTCAACCGTTAGGACATTAAGACCAAGGTGATGCAAACGAATCGATAGAAGCTTGAGTAGGCTGGCATCATCATCGACCAAAAGTAACTTTTGTCCTTTAAAACGAATACGATTCGACTCAGGAACCATCATCTGAAAGCCTTTCATTCATAATTTCTTCTATCGCTTTTAGCTTCTTAATAAGCATTTGAAGCTCGATATTCTTATCTTGACTCTGTTGTAGCTGCTGCTCAAGAAAAAGCTCTTTTTCTTTCAATAATACATTACGATATTTTAAATAATTAATATGTTCTAATGTTTGAATATTTGCAGAATTTAGCCACTTAATCTCTGGATATAAATCGATTAAATCTTCCAGTTCATTAAGAATTCTCAACCTATCCTTATGCGTAATACAACTTCCTCTATCTGAAAAACTATAAGCTAAAAGCCAGCCGGCTTGCCATGTACCCTCTTTTTTATAAATCGCAGCCAACTCTTTACAAGCTTTTAGTCGATAGGGCTTTTTTAAGTTTGCATAATACCCACCTTGTTTTAATAGAGATAACACCGTTTGCTCTTCAGAGGTTGATAGTAATAGTGAAATATATTTACCTTGACTAGAAGGAAGTTCAAATTGCAAGAATGGAGGGCTTTGGTAAGCGATAATAGAATCATTAGCCACTTCTTTTTCTTTTAAAACCCCAAATTTTGAACAACCTTGAAGCAGTATTAATAGCCCAATAATCAAAAAAGCTCTAAGATTCATTTTTAGCCTCCAATGGTAGTTCTAAAGAAAATCGAGCACCACAATACTTATCATTAGGGGGGAGTAAAATAGTTCGCCCTCCATGCTTAACAACATAATAACCGACAATGGCTAGCCCTAACCCTGTTCCCTTCATAACAGAGTCTTCACTGACGTTTCCTTGAAAAAAATCTTCAAAAATTTCTGAACGTATTGACTCGGGAATACCTGGCCCTTGATCTTCAATCAAAATATTAACCTGCTTCCCCTCTACTTTAGAAGAGAGATTTATTTGAGTATTTTTGCCTGAAAACTTAATGGCATTCGAAATAAAATTACTTAAAATAATTTTTAATTTATTATAGTCTGCTGTTATTTCAATCGAAGGGTTTTCCCCAATAACCGTTTGATTTTTACTTTGAAAAAGTAACTGATACTCATCAATTAAAGAAGACATTAAAGAAGACAGATCAAACCGGCTGTATTCAAGGCGAGATTGAATAGAAACAGCCCGCTGATACTCTAATAAGTTAGACACCAAATTAATAATATTAAAATTACCCATTTTCATCAGATTTAGAACTTCTCTTTGTTCATCATTTAATGGGCCAATCACTTCTTCAGAGAGCAGATCCGTTCCTTCTTTTAAGGTTGCTAAAGGTGTTTTTAGTTCATGGGATACACTTCGAATAAAATGCTGTTTTTCATTTTCAAGATATTTTAACTCCTTTCTTAGTCCCTCCATATTTTGACTAAGCTCACGTAAATCCCTTGGCCCAGAAACCTCTATAGGATAGTCAAAATCTTCTTTTGCTAAATGTTTAATCGCTGAGCCAATTTTCTTAATTGGTTTCGTAATAAAATGGACAAAAAATATACTCAATAATAGAGCTAAAAAAGCACTCAATAGCACAATAAAAAAGAGACGATTCATCACTTCATTTTCAAATTCTGAAAGAGCCAAAACTTCTTTTGATTGCTGCTTAGAACCAGCCCTAATAAGGACTCTAGCCTTTTCAACCAAACTCTCAAACTTAACCAAATCAGAGGCGAGTAAAGCTTTCTTGTTATTCACTCTTTCTGTATAAATTACTTGAAACAGCTCCCCTTCCTCCTGTTTCAACTCTTTTAGTTTCTGAGATAAAATAGGAGTTAACCCCTCAAAATCAGACTCTTGAAGTAACTTAAGTAATTTATGTCTATGCTGAATATAAGCATCAAAAAAAGACGCTTCATTTAATATTTGAAACTGACGAATACTTCGTTCCATAGAGATTAAACGTTCAAGAACTAAACGAGCATTTTCCGTCACCGTAACGGTTTGAAATACTGTACGATGCGCCTGCTTTGAATAACTATCTAGAGAAGTTAATGCGTATAAAATAGCAAAAATAAGAGGTAAGCTAACAATAACAAAACTTGTTAGCATCCACTGATAGAGGGAGCCTATCCAAGAGGAATTAAAATGAAATGAAAGCCTATTCCAGAGGCCTTTTTTTACTTCCATTAACTTATATCCCCTAAATAAAAAAACAATGGTATTAAAATCACGTACTTTACAGTATAAATAAGTATTTATACAGTACTATCCAAAAAGGAATTTAAATTTTATTGCCTTATAAAACGTGAAATATCAAACTCATCCTCATAATTTGAGCGATAGGGGTTAATATCTAAGCCTCCTCTACGAACGTATCTTGCATAAACGGTTAAAGATGTTGGCTGACAATATTTCATAATATCAATAAAAATTCGCTCAACACACTGTTCGTGAAACTCATTATGCTCACGAAATGAAATTAAGTATTTTAGTAAGGCTTCATGATTGATAGGAAAACCTTCATAACGAATCACAACGGATCCCCAGTCCGGCTGGCCTGTTACCAAACAGTTCGATTTTAAAAGGTGGCTATTTAATGTTTCACAAATGGTTTCATTATTAGAATCTACTTCTAATATCAATGGATTGACTTGATATTCCGTAACCTCAATATCAAGATCATCTAAGTTATTACCAGGTAAAACAGATAACAGCTCTGAAGGGGTATTCAATGAGGATATCATCACATCAACTGGCGCACCGCAAGCATCTGTTAAATCTCTTCGCATTAAAGACTCAACCTCTTCTTGAGATTCAAACTTTGTTCCATTAAATGAATTCAAATAAAGTTTAAATGACTTTGACTCAATCAAAAAAGGCGAATCAACCTGAAATGCAAATTCAGCCATCACAGAGATAGGTTTTCCTTTTAAATTTAACCAAGAAACCTCAAATGCTGTCCAAATATCCAAACCTGAAAAAGGCAAAAAAGAAGCCGTTATACCTAGCTCAGCTCGTTTTTCTTGTCTAGGGATAGGAAACAATAAATTTGCATTGTAATGACAACAATATGGCGTTTTCTGACCCAATAAACTCTTAGAGGCCGTGCCTAATAATGTATTCATAAAAACTTATTCCTAATAAAATTAAAATTGATAGGCAAATAAAGTATACCTAAGTTATAGCAAATCGTATCAATCCCTAAATCTCAGGCAAAAAAAAGCCCGCGATAGCAGAGCTATGGCGGGCTTTCGTAATATAAGCTTGGCAATGACCTACTCTCACATGGGACCTCCCACACTACCATCGGCGCTAAGACGTTTCACTACTGAGTTCGGAATGGGATCAGG
>WFNQ01000210.1 GCA_015488565.1 Thiomicrorhabdus sp. | reverse complement strand
TGACTTTTAAATTGCGCTGGACCAGTGACTTTTTCTACTTTTTCTTTGATTTTTGCAATGGCATAATCACCTGTTTGTCCGATAAAAGAAAAATCAACCAAAGATGTATTCATATCTGCGACAGGAAAAATTTGTTCCATTTGAGCACGCGCTTCTAAGGCGATGGGTGAACTGCTATGCATGGTTTTCATCATGTCTTCAATAGATTCTGATTCTTTGGCCGTTGCTGCAATTTTGGCGGTAATTACCGCTTCTAATTGCGATGTATCGATATTATTATTTGCAAATGAGAAGCCTGAACTGATAAGGGATGCCGATAATGCCATGGCGATAGTGAATTGTTTAAACATAGTGTCGCTCCAATAATTTTATTTGTTAAATACGTTTTTAATATTGTGTTCTGAATTTTGAGAGTCTATTGAAACATACTCAAAATGGATGGCTATAGGCCAAAATAACCATTTTAGGAAAAATGCTTACTTTTTATTGTTTTTTACCGATCTAGAAGCCTATCCGAGAACTAAAAACCGACTGCAAATCCCATAAACATCATAAGCCGAACTTATCAAAGTCGTTAAATAGCCGTGCTATTCGCCTTTTTTGATAAACTCGTCTTATAACGTTTCTGTGATTTTCGTTACGGTTCTAGTTCTCAGACAGACTCCTAGTCAATTTTAATAACCCCTTGTTGCAAAGCTTTGGCAACGGCATGTTGTCGATTGTTTGCTTTGAGTTTTTGAATAATATTTTGTACATGATTTTTAACGGTGGATGAGCTTAGGCAAAGTGTATCGCTTATTTCTTGATTGGTTTTCCCTATAAAAACCCATTGCAATACTTCTATTTCACGCTGTGAAAGTGTTGAGTCTTGATTGTTTTTTGATTGTCTTATTTTTAATTGTTTAGAGGTCAAGGAGGCCAGTTTTTTTTTGACGTTAGGCATTCTGGTGTAGGCTATGTGTAGATGTGGTACTAACAGGGTCATTATGTTTATATGGTGTTGTTCTATGCCATGAGCGACATTGGCAAAGCCAAAGTAAGATGTGCAATACCCACCACTGTCAAGTATTCCATGGGACATTACATTTTGAATTTTGAATTTTTGATAAAAAGCAATTTCTCCTGTCGTAAATGTATTGTTTAAGTGCTGAATATCGAGCACTTGGGGGATTTGAGTTTCTAACCAACGTAAAAAAAGAGGTGAGATAACTTGATTCGTGTCATCAATAATCGTAGACATAAACTCAGAAGAAAATCCGTCATTTAAACTGGAAATTGCTTTCATTGAATAGTCATTTCGAATTCCAATACCACAGGCCATCATGTCATGCCCTATGATATTTTTTGTATGGTGTAAAATATTCTCAAACTCAACCATTGAGTTGGCATGAAGACAGAGTTCCATAATGGAGATGGCTTTTTGCCTATTAAGTTCACTTAAGTGCTGCATGATGATTTAATTTTTTCCAGTGATTATTTAAGGGATGTATTCAAAGTCTTTTAATTAAATATGTAAAAATACCTAAGAAAAAAGTAATGCTAACACTTTATTACATGCTGTTTGTGGGTAATTAATTCCTTGTTTTTATTAGTGTTTCTCTGCCAAATAGTCGTTAATTGTACTTAAATCGACTTCTAATAACTGACCCGTTGATTGCTTTAACTTTAAGCGATTCAAAAGGTAATCATAACGTGCGCGTTGATAGTCACGTTGTGTACGGTAGCGTTCTTTGTTGGCTTGCAATACGTCAAATGTCGTGCGCATTCCTTCGTTATAACCGGCTTGAATGGCTTCGATGGCTTGATGATTGGAGCGTATGGCTTGTTTTAGTGCACTGATGCGCGCTATGCTTGCCATGACTCCTGAATAGGCTTCTCGTGTTTGGCTTCGTACGGTACGGATGGTGCTTTCTAGCTTTTCTTGATGTTGGTTGTATGTTTTCGTAGCGATTCGTGTTTTAGATCGAATTAGACCGCCTTGATAGATCGGCATATCCAGTTGCAATCCAATGATTCGATCTTCGGTTTCGCTGTCGCCAAAATTACCCCCCCCTGAATTGGACTTTGAGTATTGAAGGGTTAAATCCAGTGTTGGATAATGCCCTGCACGTTGTGTGTCTATGTCTTGGCGTAAATATTCATGATTATGGCGTAAGGCCATTATTTCTAAATTGTTTTTTAATGCAACGGACACCCAGTGTTTAATGTCTAATGGAACGGGGGCATTGAAGGTTTGTATGTCATGGAGGGGGGCGAGTTTTTCATGATATTGGTTGGTTGTTTTACGAAGTGTTTCTAAGCTGTTTTGAAGTTGGTTTTGTGCTTCAATTTCTAAGGCGATGGTGGAGTCAAGGCGCGCTTGAGTTTCGTATAAATCTGTAATGGCAGAAAGCCCAGCTTCTAAACGATTTTTGACTTGTTCAAGCTGTCTTTGAATGGTTTGTTTTTCGGCGGCCACAAAGCGTAAGTTATCTTGTGCGGCCAATATATCAAAATAACGCTCAACGACTTGAATCATTAGGGATTGTTTTGCATGTTCTAATTCTACATTGGTTTGTTTAATGCGTTGATTTTCTTGTGTGTAACGAAGATGGTTTTCATAGCGAAATAGAGATTGTGAAAGGCTTAGGGAGTAGCCTTGACTGTTAAAATCTTCTTCGCCATTAAATTGTGATACATCGTAGGTACGTTTTTGTACGTTATTGGAGAGATTAGCACTCATGCTAATGTTGGGCAGTAATGGGGATAGAGCTTGTTGCTTCCTTTCTATGGCTATGTCGTAGGAGAGAGCAACTTGTTTTAGATAGGGGTCTGATTCGAGTGCGAGCTGATAAATGTCTAATAAATTTTCGACAGCAAGGCTATGCGGTATAACACTCTGATTTATCACAATGCTTAATAATATTGTTTTAACTATATTGGTTACCATATTGCACCCACGGGAGGAAGTTCTGTAGGGGAATTTTGTGCGGATAGGTCAATGACTCGGTCAGCTAAAGCGATGGTTTCTTTTCTGTGTGCAATAATAATGCGTGTGACGGGCATCTCTTTGATGCTTGCATTAATGAGACTTTCTGTATGCGTATCTAGGTGGCTACTGGCTTCGTCTAAAAACAATATTTTAGGGTTAACATACAAGGCTCTGGCTAGAAATATTCTTTGCTTTTGTCCCCCTGATAAGGTGGTTCCCATGTCTCCAACTAAACTGTTATACGCCATGGGCATTTTGGAAATTTCGTTATGAATGGCGGCCATTTGAGCAGCGGTTTGTACGCGTTGCATATCTATTTGAGGGTCTGAGAAGGCAATGTTTTCGGCAATGGAGCCTGCGACTAAGCAATCTTCTTGCATAACGGCAGCAATTTGCGTTCTCAGTGAAGTCGTGTCGATTTGTGTAATATTAATTTTGTCATAAAACACCTCACCAGAGGAGGGGGGGAATAATCCGAGCAATACTTTAAGCAGAGTGGATTTTCCGCAACCTGATGTGCCAATAATCACAATGGTTTCGCCAGATTTAATGGTAAAATTTAAGTTCTGAAAGACATAGGGTTCATTTTCAGCGTAGCGAAAGCTGAGATTTTTGACCTCTATTTCACCCTTTAAATCGTGGTGATTGTCTAGTAATTGTGCATTATTCTGTTCTATTTCAGCATGCACAATATCGGATACACGTTCTAAATCCACACCTGCTAGTTTAAATTCAACCAGTATGTCAATGAGTGCTGAAACTTTACCGGTAAATTGCGTTTGGTAGGAAAAGAAGGCGTATAACATTCCAATGGAAAACACACTGGCCATGATTTCTTGTGCACCTACCCAAACAATTAATACACCAGCAATCGGAAAGACCGTTTGATTAATGGCTGCAATAATAATTTCTAGTTTGCCTAATTTTATGCCAGCATTAAGTGAGGCGGCATACTGATTTAACCACATGGATTCACG
>WFNQ01000209.1 GCA_015488565.1 Thiomicrorhabdus sp. | reverse complement strand
GGCGATGACACCAACCAATAAACTGACGGTGGAAATAATGCCATCATTCGCCCCCAAAACCGCCGCACGCAACCAGCCCATGCGATGTCCGTAATGGTCGCCTTTAAGATGCTCATCTAACATGTCTTGATTGTAGTGAAGCATAGGGTTCATCCTTGGTAATATATTTGGGTGTGGTTTAAACCACTCACCTAATACAGGAGGGGGAGATTGTAGAACCCTCCTCGTGTTATAAATTGTCTAAATTTTAGTCGAAAAATGGTGCTTCTACATGAGTTTTGTCTGTCAATTTTGTTTCAGGCGCATAAGAGCACGTAAAATTTTTGCATTGAGTTTTTTACAGCTTGAACGCTCTTTTATATTTATTTTGATAACTGCTTAATTTCGGGTGTTTTAGCAAGTTCTTTTATTACGTCATTTAGTTCTTCGGTGAAGTCAGCCTCTGCTGCAACTTTACCAATGGCATGTATTAAATCTGTGTAGAAATCTTTATCACCCGTTAATCTGTGCCAAAAATCCTAGCCGATGTAAATTGGATAATCATAATCTGTAGTGATTCGTTTGTAATGACCATTTAGACTGGCAGTATCACCATAGATTATGCCAACAACCATATCATCATGCGTAATTCGTAAATTATTTGTACGCCCAAGATTAATCACATTTTTAAAGTGACCCGCTATTGTTTCAACGTCATCTTTGTTTATGGTATTTGGGCCAGATTTAAGTTGGCAATAAATTTTGTTATTGTTTATCTGGTCGATGAATTCAATATCAATGCCAGAGGTTGTACTACCAAAGGAAGATAAAACTTCATTAGTAAATTTCTGTATATTTGTACCAAAAGAAGTCGTTATTGAAGTACCTAAGGCGCGTGGATATACAAGTGCTTTGGCAATACCTTCTGGCTTTGCCTCACCAGTAAGAAAGTTAGATAGGTAAACGGCTAAAAATGGGTTTATGTCGAATTTTGATGCGCCTTTTAGTTTTTTTGTATTTTTAATATGGTTTTCAGCGATGCTGTCCTTAAACCATTCTTGCGCTTTTTGTAAAATAATGTCTTTTTTTTGCTTGATTCATATCCAAAACCGTTTATTATTAGTAACTGTCAGGTTTCACCACGTTGTACCATCCCATCTAGGGCAGTAATAAAAAACGCATGTGCAGTAGTCTTGAATAAATCAGGCTCCAATTTGAGCCATTCTTTCATGGCATCACAAGGAGTTCTAACCTTGAGTTCTTTGACTAACCCGCCATGTCTTCGGTTAGTATTATAAAATATTAAAAACTGATTTAGACTACTTTTTAATTCAGCTATATCTTTATAGACCTCTGCCTTAATCGTGGCGTCTTTAATCGTTGCGTTAACCCTCTCTACCATTCCATTGGTTTGAGGTGTGGCAGGAGCGGTTAGACGGTGTTCAATGCTTTCTTCTTGACAGGCTTTATCGAACCTATGATTACCGCTTGGTGTCTTGTTTCCTCTTGCAAATCGATCTGTGAACTCTAAACCGTTATCCGTCAGTATGTGGCTGATATAAAAAGGATAGAAGTCTTTACATTGCGCTAAAAAATCAACCGCATTATCCGCTGTTTTGTTTTTGTAAACCTGATAATACAACGTTCTTGTGGCTCGATCTATACAGACAAATAAGTAGTATCTTTGCCCCTCTATTTTTGGTAGGTAAGTGACGTCAATGTGTAAGTAGCCTGGCTGGTATTCTTTGAACTTTTTGGCTTCTCGCATCTTATCTTTGGGTACCGAGCTTATTCCCTGTTTTTGTAGGGTGCGGTAAACATTACTTCTATTCGCCTTTTCAAAGCTTGATTTGATCGTATCAACTAAGTCGTCTAGCGGGCACCATGTTAAGACTCTGATAACTCGAATGACCTCTTTTTGAATGTCATTTAAGCTGTAGTGAATGGTATTGGGGCGCGAGCTTTTATCCTTAGTGTCGCCTCTTTTTTTATGCTTAGCGACCGTTTTAACATTGATATTAAAACGCTTTGCTAATTCAATGTTTGTACTGGTCGAGTGCTGTATAATTTTGCGTTGATGCTGATTAGTTCTAGCATTAGAGTGATAGACTTGTGTCATTGTAAAATCCTTTTATTTTGCAATTTAAGATTCTACTGGATATGAGTTCTATCACTCCCTAATTTTTAAAGGTCGATGCCACAACGTGGTGAAACTCGACAAGTAACCATGTATAACCTTGAGTAATCTTAGCATGAAAAATTACTATTCTTTATCGGAAACAGCAGAGATGCTGTCTGTATCTAAACAGACATTAAGGCGGTGGGATGAAAATGGCAAATTAAAAGCGACTCGGATGCCAAATGCATACCGAGTTTATTCGCCAGAGTCTTTAAAGTCTCATGTCAATGTAGGCTTGACACACAGTGTAAGAGAAACAACAGAAGACTACAATGTACCAATAAAATCTTTTTCTGTTTTAGAGTTATTTGCTGGTGCCGGTGGATTGGCACTAGGGTTAGAAAAGGCAGGGTTGTCTTGTAAGTTATTGAACGAAATAGACCCATGGGCTTGTAAAACATTACGTAAAAAT
>WFNQ01000208.1 GCA_015488565.1 Thiomicrorhabdus sp. | reverse complement strand
TTGAGTGGTAGATGGTTAGTATTGATCCCAGTAATACCATTGTGCCTGACAGAAGTAAGATGATTTTTTCAATGGGCATGATTTAATTCCTTTTAATATTAGGTGATCAGAAATGATTTACCAGATTCTAACATTGTTTTTATTCACTATTTTCAGTATATATGATGGTTTTGCTTTTATTTTAAGCATGAAATCAGTATAATTTTGAGCCTAATTTTAGTTAAACGTTAATCTGCGGATTGAATTAACGCTAAATTCCGTCAACTTATAAAAATGAACTTTGAGACTTTAAAATGCAAGTAACTGTAGAAAAACCAGAACAAGGCCTTGAGCACAAAATGACTGTCACCTTTCCGTCAAATGACTTAAATGCAAGCGTTGAGAAACGTTTAAATGAAGTTCGCCGCTCGGTTAAAATGGATGGTTTTCGTCCAGGTAAAGTGCCACTAAGTGTTGTAAAAAAACGCCACGGTGGGGAAGTAAGACAAGAAGTGATGGGCAATGTATTACAAGAAGCCTTTTATAGTGCGGTGGATCAAGAAAAGTTAAATGTTGCGGGTTTTCCTTCGTTTGATGATTTAAAAGATGCAGATGGCGAAATTACCTTCATCGCTCGTTTTGAAGTGTACCCAGAAATCACCTTACCCGAGTTTGGCCAAATCAGTGTTGAAAAAATGAACGCAGAAGTAACGGATAAAGACGTTGAAAAGATGATTGTTCGTTTGCGTGAGCAACGTGCCGCTTGGAAGCCTGCAAATGGCAATAAAAAAGCGAAGTTAGGTGAGCAAGTTATTATTGACTTTGTGGGTAAGCTTGACGGAGAAGTTTTTGAAGGCGGGTCTGGCGAAGACGTTCCTTTAGAGCTTGGTAGCGGTCGTATGATTCCTGGTTTTGAAGACCAAATTGTTGGCATGAAAAAAGGAGAAGAGAAAGTCATTGATGTCTCTTTCCCTGAAGATTATCGAGCAGAGCACCTGAAAGGAAAAACGGTTACGTTTGATATCACTGTTCATTCGGTGATGACAAAAGCACTGCCTGATATTGATGAGGAATTTGTGAAATCTTTTGGTGTTGAGGATGGCACAGAAGCGTCTTTACTTGAAGAGATTAAAAGCAACATGGTTAAAGAGTTAGCGCGCGCGGTTGAAAGCAAAAATCGTTCAGTGGTCTTAGACTCTTTACAGGAAGTGGTTGACGTTGAGATACCAAAAGCTTTATTGAACCAAGAAGTTAAAAACTTAATGGATCGTGCGGTACAAAATTTACAGCAACAGGGTATGAAAGCGGAAGACGTGAACATCGAAGCGTCTCAGTTTGAAGACGAAGCTAACAAGCGTGTTACGCTAGGGCTTGTATTAGGCGATATCATTAAAGCGCACGGCCTTGAAGCAACGGATGAGGACGTGAGTGCTTATATTGCAGATCAAGCCTCTTCTTATGACGATCCTACAGAAGTGATTAACTGGTATGCAGAGAATCCAAATTCTAAAAACGAAATTCGTGCTATTTTAGTGGAAGGAAAAGTGGCTGAAAAGATTTTGTCAGAAGCGAAAGTCACGGAAGTCTCTAAATCGTTTGATGAAGTGATTTCACCAAACGCATAGCACATTCATTGAATGACGCTCTAAACTTAACGTTAAACTCATTCACATTGATTCAGTTTAACGTTAAGTTTTTTTTTGCGTAGATCAATTGCTTGCTCTACTCGTGTCGTGTTTCTATCGGTGGTTTAGAGTAATAGAAGTCGGTATAGCGTTAGATATATAAGAGAGAGTGTGGTTTGAGATCAAACGTTTTTTGACACACGCCTCATAACTAGTAGGATGGAATAGAAAATATGGATAATATGATTCACAATGCCTTGGTTCCAATGGTGGTTGAACAAACCAGTCGAGGTGAGCGTTCTTACGATATCTATTCAAGATTGTTAAAAGAGCGGGTTATTTTTTTAGTGGGTCAGGTTGAAGATCATATGGCGAACTTAATTGTGGCTCAAATGCTTTTTTTAGAATCCGAAAACCCCGATAAAGATATTCATTTATACATTAATTCGCCAGGTGGGAGTGTTACGGCAGGTATGGCTATTTATGATACGATGCGTTTCATTAAGCCAAATGTGAGTACGATGTGTATTGGTCAAGCGGCCAGCATGGGGTCTTTTTTATTGTCGGCGGGTGAAAAGGGCAAGCGTTTTGCATTGCCAAATTCCAGAGTGATGATTCACCAACCTTTAGGCGGTTTTCAAGGGCAAGCGAGTGATATTCAAATTCATGCTCAAGAAATTATGCAAATTAAAGGTCGACTCAATAAAGCGTTAGCTGAACATACTGGACAGACGTTAAAAGTCATTGAAAAAGATACGGATCGTGATAACTTTATGAGCGCTCAAGAAGCGTGTGATTATGGTTTAATTGATACGGTTTTAAAAAATAGATAAAGGGTAGGACAATGAGTGAAGCGTCTTTAGACTGCTCATTTTGCGGTAAAAGCCAAGATGAAGTGAGAAAACTAATTGCAGGCCCATCCGTTTATATTTGTGATGAGTGTGTTGACCTGTGTAATGATATTCTTCGTGAGGAATTTGGTGAGGAGAGTCTCAGTCAATTTGAGTTAGATAACTTACCCACCCCTCATGAAATTAACGCTATTTTAGATGATTACGTGATTGGACAAAATCGGTCTAAAAAAGTGCTTTCTGTTGCCGTTTATAACCACTACAAACGTTTACAACAGGCACATATAAAGGACGAAGTTGAACTCACTAAAAGTAATATTTTGCTGATTGGGCCAACGGGTTCAGGTAAAACACTTTTAGCACAAACACTTGCTCGCTTACTGGACGTGCCTTTTGCTATTGCCGATGCCACCACGTTAACCGAAGCGGGTTATGTTGGTGAAGACGTTGAAAGTATTGTCTTAAAGCTGTTACAGCGTTGTGATAACGACCCTGAGAAAGCCGAGCGTGGTATTATTTATATTGATGAGATTGATAAGATTACTCGGAAATCTGAAAACCCTTCCATTACGAGAGATGTATCAGGCGAGGGCGTTCAGCAAGCGTTATTGAAGTTGATTGAAGGGACGGTTGCTTCTGTTCCGCCTCAGGGAGGGCGTAAGCACCCTAATCAAGATATGATTCAAGTGGATACCTCTAAAATATTGTTTGTGGTGGGTGGTGCTTTTGAAGGGTTAGATAAGATCATTGAGCAGCGCAGTGAAACCAATGTGGGCATCGGGTTTTCAGCAGAAGTGAAAGGGAAAGACAATAAACTGTCTACC
>WFNQ01000207.1 GCA_015488565.1 Thiomicrorhabdus sp. | reverse complement strand
CTTTAAAGACACCGCCACCGACCTGCTCAACAACGCCATGCAAGTCACCAAAGTGTCGGCACTCAGCGTGCCACTGGTACAAGTGTTAGCGGCCATCGCATTGGCTGGCGTTGTTTATATTGCCATGCAAATGTCGGCACAAGACTTATTTACACCGGGCGAGTTGCTTGCTTACATTACCGCCATGGCACTCACGTTTGAACCCCTGCGCCGCCTAACCAGCATTAACGAAGTTATACAAAAAGGGATGGCCGCCGCTGAAAGCATTTTTGACCTGCTTGACCAGCCTAATGAAACGAATTCTGGCAGCCTAACACTCAAAAATTTAAAAGGGGAATTGCACTTTCACAACCTCCAGTTTCAATACCCAAACAGCAACAAACTCGCTTTAAACCACATCAACCTAACCATTCCCGCAGGTAAAACCACCGCTTTGGTTGGCCAGTCTGGCAGTGGCAAATCGACCCTTGTTAACTTAATCACTCGGTTTTACGATCCCTGCTCAGGCGAGATTTTGCTTGATAACACCGACATTCTCACCCTTGATCGACATTTCTTACGCGAACAAATTGCGCTGGTCAGTCAAAAAGTCATTTTATTTGAAGACACCATTGCCGCCAACATTGCTTATGGCCAGCCAGATGTTTCCACCGAAAACATTATTCAAGCGGCCAAGGATGCACACGCTTGGGAATTTATTGAACAGCTACCCATGGGACTGGACACCAATATTGGTGAAAATGGAAACCTACTATCTGGCGGACAACGTCAACGCATCGCCATTGCCCGTGCCTTTCTTAAAAATGCCCCCATTTTAATCATGGATGAGGCCACCTCTGCCCTTGATAACCAGAGTGAACAGATGATTCAGCAAGCGATGGAAACCCTCAAGCAAAATCGCACCGTCATCCTCATTGCACACCGTTTAAGCACCATCGAAAATGCTGATAATATTGTGGTACTTGACCACGGAAAATTAGTAGAACAAGGATCACATACCGAGCTACTCAAACAACAAGGAGAGTATGCCAAGCTCTATCAAAAAGGGGAGGATATTGATGGCTAAGACACCCAACAACAAAAAAATTCCCCCCCCCCCTAAATCTCCACCACACTTTCAAATGCGTTTTTTACGGCCAAACTACTGGGGAATTTGGCTGGGACTTGGATTATTAAGACTGTTAAGTCTCTTGCCTCTACGCTGGAAAGAACCCATTGGAAAAGCCTTGGGGCGACTCATGGCCAAGCTCTCCTCTAAGCGTCGTCGATTGGTTCAAGCCAATATTCAACTCTGTTTTCCAGAAAAAAGCACGGCGGAACAGCAGGAAATTGCGCATAAACACTTTGAATCACTGGGATTAAGCCTCATTGAAATGGGCATCGTCTGGTGGGGCGATCACAAAAAAAATCATGCCCACGCGAAAGAGCGTCAAATGGTTACCTTTATTGGCGAAGAACACCTAAAAGCGGCACAAGAAAAAGGCCACGGCGTACTAATTTTAGCCCCCCACTTCACTACGCTGGAAGTGACCGGGTTGTTTGTCTCTTTTTTAACCCCCTACCACGCGGTCTATCGTCCGCATGATAATCCTCTCGTGGATTACCTCATCGCCAAAGGGCGATCCATCCGGTTTAGCGATGGCACACAAGTGGAGCCCGTCTCCAATGCCAATACCCGAAAAATGCTCAAAGTACTCAAAGCAGGCGAGAGCATGACGTTTCTGCCCGACCAACGCTACCGCGCCAAAGGTCATGTGGTTGTGCCTTTTTTTAATCACGACACCAAAAGCAACCCCGCCACCTCAAAAATCGCCAAACTCACCCAATGCGCCGTTGTGCCCACCTTTACCCGTCGTTTAAACCACTTTCAATACCAAGTCGAATTTCTCCCCCCCCTAGATAACTTTCCTTCTGGCGATGACAAAGCCGACACCCAAAGACTGCACCAACTTTATGAAGCCGAAATACGTAACAACCCAGCTCAATATCTTTGGGTTCATAATCGTTGGGACTTAAAGAAAACAAGACATTGAAAAGCCAGCGAACTAACACTATAATGTCAAAATTAGATCCATAATAAAGATAAGTAACATAATAATGTCATTAATTACTGTGTCAAAAGCACAAAATAAACTAGCAGAACACATGCGTACCAAACGATTAGAGATGGAATTAACACAAGAAGGCCTAGCTAATCGCTCTGGTGTTAAATTACGGACACTTCGTAAATTTGAGCAACAAGGTCTCATCTCCTTAGAATCCTTTCTAAAACTTGCTATGGCTCTTGGCTGCTTAGAAAATATTGTAACGGCAGTCGAACCCTTTAAAACAAATTTTGCCTCCATTGATGATGTATTAACAGATAAGAAAACACCCAAAAAAGGTTGGCGTAAATGAATGATTTTCTTTCATTGCAAGAAATAAAAGTAGGTCTAAATTTTAATAAAGATACACTGCCAG
>WFNQ01000206.1 GCA_015488565.1 Thiomicrorhabdus sp. | reverse complement strand
GTTGCCGTGAATACCAACCAAAGCATTACCACCAATGTACGCGGTGATGAGCCTGCATTCAGTAATACTTTTACTGCACTACAATCTTTTATCACCGCATTGGAAACTGGTGATAGACAAGGTATTAGCGATGCCATTGGTAACATCACCTCTGCTACCAACGAAATTGTTGATTTGACCAGTCGTGTAGGCGGGCAAATTAGTGCTATTCAAAACTATAAAACATCGTATGATGATATGAAGTTTGCCATTGATAAGCGACTCAATGAGCATGAGTCTGCAGATGTTGCAAAACTCGTAGTTGATATACAGACCGCTGACACCGCACTGCAAGCATCTTACACCCAAATTGCCAATTTAAAAAATATGTCGCTCATTAATTATTTACGTTAATGGATATATGTAAAAGGAGCTACCAGCTATGATGGTCATACGCCGAAAAGTTGGGCAAGCCATACGTATCAACGATGATATACGCCTTGTCATACTCGATATTCAAGATGGGCGCATTACACGCTTTGGTATTGAAGCTCCCGAAGATATAGCAGTCCATAGGTTAGAAATTTATGAGCAAATTCAACAAGAAAATAAGGCAGCCATAGCAGGTGATGCACTAGCTTGGCTCAAGCAAGGTGAATAATATGACAGCAATCACTTCTCCCCTTCAACCTACTGCTCAACCCTCCACCATACGTGAGTTTTCATTTCCTAGGGGGTTAGCAGGATTTCCTGATGCATCTCGTTTTGCTTTTATTTATGAAGGCAAAGGTAATATGCTTTGTATGCAATCTTTAGAGTATGAAGAGGCATCCTTTATTGTAACCCCTTGGGATACCAGCCGCTTGGGTGAACCGCCAGCATTAAGCAAAGAACAGCGCACCTGCCTTAAACTTGATGAAGACGACCATATCATGTGGATGCTCGTGCTTAACCCCTTCGCCGATAAAACTTGGGTTACCGCCAACCTCAAAGCACCCATTGCTATCAATGAAAAGCAACTCATGGGTTTACAGTGCATTCGTAATGATGCTGATTTAGAGCTTCGCTATCCTTGGATGAAGCAACCTAAACTATAAAAAAACAAATGACTAAACATAAAAAAGCCCCCGAATGCGAGGGCTGTGGTTGCTTGAAAGCATTGCCTACGAAAAAATAATTTCATTGGTATGAAAAGACTTTGAGGCATCCGTTAGATACAATGGCGAAACTATAGTTCTTTTGCTAAGCTCTCTGCAAGTTTTTTCTGTAGGAGAGAAATATGGCAACAATTCTTGGTTTAGATTTAGGTTCAAATTCAATCGGCTGGGCACTTCTTGAAGAAGTAGGTGATAAACCTTCAAGAATCATTGATTTGGGAAGTCGTATTTTCACCAAGGCTGTAGAAGAAAAAACACCAACACCTAAAAATGTAAAACGTCGTAATGCAAGGTTGGCTCGTAGGGTAATTCAACGCAGAGCACGGCGTAAACAGCGTATGCTCAATTACTTAGTTTCACTGAAACTTCTTCCAGAAGCACTCAAAGGTCATGCGCAACCCGAAAAAATATTGAACACATTGGGAAGCCCTTACGATTTAAGAGCTAAAGCGTTGGATGAACCGCTTGAACCTTTTGAACTTGGGCGTGTATTTCTACACCTTGTTCAGCGCAGAGGCTTTTTAAGTAATCGAAAAACGTTGTTAAGTGATATGATAGATGATCCTGATGTTTTATCCGTGTTGAATGAACTAGATGAGGAAGGTAATCAAAGCGATGCCACGGAAAAAGCAAAAGAAGAAACAGCTTTTAAAAAGGATATTAGTCAACTTCGGCAGAAAATAGGCGCTGTCAGTTGCCGCACTTTGGGAGAGTATTTAGCAACTTTAAGACATGGCGATTACAAACGAAATCGCAATCGTTCTGGTGGGCATTTACGCACAGACCGCCAAATGTATCGTGATGAGCTTGAAATGATTTGGGAAGAACAGAAGAAACACCATGACACCCTTACGGATGAAGTAAGAGAGCAGATTGACAACATTATTTTTTACCAGCGACCATTAAAACTTAAAGAAGACCGTGTAGGTAAATGTTCACTGGAACCTAAAAGTAAAAGAGCGAGGGTTGCTCGTCTGGAATACCAACGCTTTCGGTATCTACAAGACATCAATAATCTACAATACTTTGATAGATTTGATGAAGCGTGGGTTGCCTTATCAGGCGAACAAAAAGAAAAGTTAAAAGATATGTTTGAAAACAAAGCGGATATAATCTTTCCTGCAATACGTAGAGAGCTAAAGCTCGATAAATCTGCTGAATTTAACCTTGAAGATGCTAATAAAAAGCTCAAGGGAAATATCACTGCCTGTGAAATTAGAGCTGTGCTTCCACAATGGGATGGTATGAGTGCAGATAGTCAGCTAGCACTGCTTGAAGATTTGTTAAGCTTTCAAAAAAAAGCGGCTCTTAAAAAACGGCTTATGGGGGGGCATTGGGGCTTTGATGTTAAAACAGCGGTAAATTTATGCCTACTGGAGTTTGAGCCTGGGTATGGAAGCCTTTCGTTAAAAGCAATTCGCAAGATGCTTCCTTATTTGGAGCAGGGACAAATCTATTCAGATGCACGGGTGAGTGCTGGTTATAGCTACGAACAAGAACAGGGCGGTACTGTTGATAAATTAGGACTTCCTCCTGAAATACCCAATCCCATTGTCAGTAAAGGTTTGTATGAATTGCGCCGAGTCATCAATGCGCTTATTGCTGAATATGGAAAGCCAGACAAAATTCGTATTGAAATGGCACGCGATTTGGAAATGAACACCAAACGCTATAAAGATTTCACTGCTAGGCAGCGGAAAAACACCGAGGTGAATAAGGAAGCATCAGAAAAGTACCAGCAAGCGGGTAAAGAGTACCCACATCTTCACTTATCGAAATATCCAAGCCATGCAGATAAATTAAAATATCGATTATGGAAAGATCAGGAAGAAATGTGTGCCTATGATATCAGTGGCAGAAAGATTTCATTGGCAGAGCTCTTTAGTGCTGATATTGAAATTGATCATATTCTTCCATACAGCCAATCACTGGATGACTCCTATATGAATAAAGTGATTTGTCGAACAAAGGAAAACCGACGAAAAGGGCAGCGTACGCCAATTGATGCTTTTGGATCCGATGAAGATAGGTGGCAACAAATTACAGGTCGCCTTACAAGTTGGGATAAAAGCCTTAAATCCAAGAAAAATCGCTTTTACATGACTGCCGCAGATGTGCAGAAGCGCGACTTTATTAGTAGCCAGCTCAATGATACGCGCTATATATCCAAAGTAGCTTTGGGGTACCTTAAGTCGTTGGGGGCGGATATTAGCGTTACCAAGGGAGTTATGACTGGCTGGCTGCGTCACCAATGGGGGTTGAATAGCCTGATTGGTCAAGATAAAAAAAATAAAGATAGGGTGGATCATCGCCACCATACGATTGATGCAGTAGTCACTGCATGCATTGACCGTAGCTTTTATATGGCATTGGCGCGGATGGCAAAAGACTTAGAAAAGGAAAAGCAAGGCTTTACGCCCAAAGATATTCATATTGACCCACCTTGGCAGAACCTTCGCAATGATTTGCATACAGCATTAGAAAATATGATTGTATCTCATGCAGCAGAGAAAAAGATAAGTAGTGAACTTCATGAAGACACAGGAGCAGGATTTATTGAAGGTGAAGGAACGGTATATCGAAAAACTCTTTTAGAATATTTTGATGACCCTGATGCCAAGAAAAGGACAAAAGCACACCTAATAAAGAAACTGAATGCTGTGGTAGATTCAGCGGTTAAGGATATTCTGGAAAAACATTTAGAAAAGTTTGAATATAGAGTCAGGGAAGCCTTTTCCGATGACCACCCTGTGTTTCATAAAGATGGAAAAACACCTATTAAACGAATTCGTATTTATCAATCTAGAGCAATAAAAACAAAGCAAAAACTTGAAAAGGAGAAATTTGGCAAGAGAGATAAGTCGGGAAAAATATTTAAATGGTATTCCTATGGGAACATTCATCATATAGAGTTGTTTAGGAAAATAGATACAGGTAAAGTGGAGGGGCGTTTTGTTACTATGATGGAGGCGCATCGTAGGGCAATGACAGGTACAAAGAGTGCTAGGGCAAGAGGTGTCTCTCTCGAACCTATTATCAACAAGCATTTAGAGGACTCGTATGAATTTTTGATGGCTATTCATAGGAAAAGTATTGTTGAATTGACAATTGATGATCACAAGGAATTTTATTATGTAAAATCACTAGGGCAGCTGAGTCAAGGCAAACAACCTAGACCTACTTTGATCCCACATATTGTTGCAGTTGGAAGTGAGGGAAAAATATCTGACTCAATTAGTAATCTTGTTAAGAAATTTAAGATTAGACCACGTAGAATAAATGTAATTGGTAAATTCCTAGATGATTAAGCGCATTATCGAAATATCCACCGCGCCTGCTTATATCTCGGTAAAAGATATGCAGCTTGTGCTCAAGCGAGAAGGGGAAGTGATTGGCTCGGTGCCTATTGAGGATATAGGCGTGCTGATGGTGGATCATCCAGGATGCACCTATAGCCATGCAGCTTTGAACGAGTTGTTGGCAAATAACGTAGCTGTAGTGATTTGCGGTAAAAATCATCACCCCAATGGCTTGCTTTTGCCATTGGATACTCACTCTGTACAATCAGAGAAATATCGGGTGCAAGTTGCCGCCAAAGTGCCTGTGAAAAAGCGGCTATGGAAGCAGCTTGTGCAAGCCAAAATCATGCATCAGGCATGGTGCTTGGATGCATGCGAAAAAAAAGGGGGTGATGGGCTTCGTGGGTTGGCGAATAAGGTGAAATCTGGGGATTCAGAAAACCACGAGGCTCAAGCAGCAGCTAGATATTGGAAGCATTTATTGGGCAATGACTTCCGCCGTAAACGGGATGGTCTGCCGCCCAATGGCATGCTGAATTATGGATACACTGTTTTGCGGGCGGCATTGGCTAGGGCACTTTGTGGTGGTGGACTGCACCCATCCTTTGGTCTGCATCATCATAACCGTTACAATGCCTACCCACTGGCAGATGATATGATGGAGCCTTTTCGCCCCTT
>WFNQ01000205.1 GCA_015488565.1 Thiomicrorhabdus sp. | reverse complement strand
GAACGACTATTTTACAACCTTCGCTTCCTCTAAAATCACAGGATAAACATAACCGTAACCAAAATCTTTATCTAGCGCAATCAAGCCCTTAACCACAATCACATCTCCTACTGCAACGGTATCCGATGTGGTGATGGTTAAATCACTGTCTGAACTATTATCACGAATGTGAATCCAGTTGAAGCCAAGGATATTTGGCGTATATTTAGTCACTTCACCGGCTACTTTCACTGGCTTACCGCTTAAAGAGGCTTTCTCCTTATAAATTTCAGCGATGTCTTTTCCCCCTTCAACCTTAACAATTTCTACCGTTACCTTACCCGATGGCGTCGGTGCAGGGTGTCCCGCAGCATTGCTACCATGTGACAAACTCATTTTAGAAGACTTTTCTGATGGTGTACCATCTTGTGTAATAAACCCGTCCACAAAATAAATACGGTCAAAGGTACGCTCTAAGCTTCGGCTTTGGAAGTTAGCAATTGGCATATCCATTGAAAATCCAACCGTATCACCAACCTTAAAGGTCGAAACAGGCCCTGCTGCCCATATTTTTTTACCATCCACATCAATGGCAACATACGTATAGCCTGCAGCCGTAATGATCTCAGAGACAGGTCCATGAATACTGCTGACCTCTATTTTTTGCTCTTCCGAAGGCGTATTTTTTGCTTTTTCCATCATGGCTGGGCTTGCCATCGCCGTACTCATCGCACCCGCAGTCAGAGCCATGAAAGACAAGCCACTCAATACCGCTAACCAAGAATTTGTTTTCTTTTTCATCGTCATTTTATCCTGTATATTGCTGATTATTTATTAAGTAGCCATATCATAGCACTTTCATAAATCACTTTGTCCAGTAAAATAAGCCACCCCATAAAATAAGTAACAATACTCATATTTTTTATAGGGACTTTTTTTACATCCAAGAACCCCCCCCCGTTGCTTTACTGCCATAACACCCCCTAAATTAAATGTTTAACCAAAACAAATCAACTCGCTAGGAACCTGTCTGAATAGCATTATCTTATTACGTTACAATAAAATTCACTCGTATAATGAATTAATAACGAGTAAACTCAAAATTCGAACGTATTTTAAACACTCCACTATAAAAAACGTTGACGAGAGCATGAACGAATCAGTGAGCACGTTGTCCCGGAAAGGAAGCCAATACCATGTCAAATCAAGCCGTGTTTCAAACCTTAAAAAAGCACCTTCAAACGGTGATTGTGGGGCAAGAGAGCTTACTCGATAAAATGATGATTGCTCTACTGACAGGGGGGCATATATTATTAGAAGGCCCACCAGGACTCGCGAAGACGACCGCCGTTAAAACCTTGGCCAAAGGCGTTCATGCAAGCTTTCAACGTATTCAATTCACTCCCGACCTCATGCCAGGTGATGTCATTGGTTCCGAAATACTCGACATGAATAGTGGGGAATTAACCTTTGTAAAAGGTCCTATTTTTAATCAAATTGTACTGGCGGATGAAATCAATCGTGCACCACCCAAAGTACAGTCTGCATTATTGGAAGCCATGGCCGAACAACAAGTAACGGCAGGCGGACAAACCCGAACCTTGCCCGATCTCTTTTTAGTCATTGGCACACAAAACCCTCTAGAACAGAGTGGAACCTACCCTCTTCCCGAAGCACAGCTTGACCGTTTTATGCTTCATCTGGTGTTAGCGTACCCAAGCGAACAAGAAGAGCTTGAAATTTTACGCCGTGATCGAGCACATCAATTTGGTCAAAAAACCGAGTCCATTCATCAAGCACTCATTCCAGAGAATGTCTTACATGCACGACAACAGATTGCTCAACTTCATGTGGCAGAACCGGTTGAACGCTATATGGTTGCCCTCATCTCAGCCACCCGCAAACTGGAAACTCTCGATGCCATGCTCAAAGGTGTTTTAGACGTTGGCGCCTCTCCCAGAGCCTCCATTGCACTACTGCATGCAGCCAGTGCCTATGCTTGGTTGCAAGGGCGAGATTACGTCACGCCAGATGACGTCATCTTTTTGCTCCCTGATGTACTACGTCACCGTTTGATTCTTAGTTTTAGCGGTAAAGCGCAACAATGGACGGCTGATAAAGTCATTGAAAAATTGATTCAACTCGTGCCCGTTCCACTCGATAACGAGCGTTAAAAGGAACCTTTTGTGCCTTGGATTCAACGCCTAAAACAGCTCTCACAACGTATGATACACACGCCCTCTTTGAAGCAAGCGTTCGTCAATACGCCCATTCTATCGACACAAGAAATTCAGGCCTTAACCGAAGAATTTTCACAACTCCCCACTCAATTCATCCAAGCAATCATGGCAAATTGTCCGCTTAGCCATGCAACACGCCAAGGGGATCAGCACAGCCCTTTTACTGGTGCTGGCTTTGAATACGAAGAGAGCCGACCTTATCAAGTGGGCGATGAAATACGTCGAATCAACTGGCCTTTAATGGCCAAAACAGGACAGCCCTACACCAAATATTTTCAAGAGGAGCGACAAGCCAACTGGTTTATTTTGGTTGATCACCGCGCGACAATGCGCTTTGGCTCCCACAAACGTTTAAAAGCCACCCAAGCCACCCGTATCGCAGGGTATTTTGCGTGGCTGGCGCAACAGTCTGCGACCCCCATTGTGGGCACTCGACTCACCGAACAACTCGAACAAACGCCTATTTTAGAGGGACGTGGCAGTTATGAACAAATCATGACACTCTTTTCACAACCTTGCCCACCCAGTTCAACCGCCATACCAAATAGCCAACTATCCGCCCAATTTAATACCGCTCTATTGACATTACTACCCCATATTAAAACGGGAACACGCTTAATTTTAATCAGTGATTTTCAAGGGATCAATCAACAAACTACAGAACACCTCATCGCACTGCAACAACACGCGGCGATTACCGCCATTTGCATTCAGGATGCCGTAGAACAAACCATCCCTGATATCCAACACTTACAACTGCATGGGTTAAACACCGCACAAACACTAGACCTAGACAGCTCTGAACAACGCCACGCCTATCAAACATGGGCACAACAGTATCAACACACCATACAAACACAGTTACAACAAGCAGGTATATCTCCCCTGATACTACAAGCCGATGCACCGTTGAGTACATTAACATACGCAACCAACCCCTTTAAAAAACCGCCTACCCCAAAAACAGGGGGGAACGATGCCCAATAATTCCAATGCCATTTCAACGGAGCTCGTGGATATTGAACCGCCTGTTTTTTTAGACGTATCCTCTCTTCAGTGGGAAGGGATAGCTTGGCTCGATACAACTATTTTTGCACTGATCTTATTATTTGGAATCATAGGTTTTATTGGGTTAATCATTTGGCGTAGTCGGCTATACCGCTCCGCTTATTTGTACTGGAAACTCATGCAAATCACCCCTAAAAACCGCTACCCAAACAGATTAACCATACCTCGACAACAAGCTTATCGACTGTATCAATACTGCTTAGAAATGCAGTCAATGTCCCCCTCAACCCCTTTACTAAAAGCCGATTTGTCGCGTTTAATTGAACAAATTACCCCCCTCTGCTTTTCAAAAGAGGAGGTTTCACGTGAAACCTACCTTAGCCTGCTCTCTCATGCAAAATACCAACTGAAACAGAGACTAAAATCATCCTTACGTTCGCGTATTCATCCAAATAAAGAGGCATCATAATGGATGCATGGCTGATTGCATTAGTTAACGTAGATAACCTCGTATTTGCCAACCCCGCTTGGCTTTGGGCGATGTTGTTATGGCCTCTACTTTGGGGCATTCAAACAATATTACACCGGAAATGGGGCGAACAACCCGATGACCTCAATCAATTAAAAACGCAATCTCAACTTCATGTTAAGCACCCATTAGTCGATCAATTTAACCAAAGCTCCCTTACACAAAAACCGACACCACCCCGTTTTTCACTTGCCAAACTGGGGTTGAACCTACTGCGAGGCATTCTCATTATCAGTCTAGCCATCGCACTGGCGCAACCTGAAAAAATTCAAACCCTACCTCCCGATACACCCCAAAAAACCGTACGAGACATTGTGTTTGTGATTGAAAGTTCCGCTTCACTACTACTGCCCGACTACCAAATTAATGGTCAACCTGAAAGCCGAATGAATGTCGTTAAACTCGTATTGGATCAATTTATTGCTGGATTGAAAGACAATCGTTTTGGCTTTACCATTTACGCCGATCACGCCTATACCCTCATGCCATTAACCTATGATCAAACTGCCGCACGGTTAAGTCTTAACCGCTTAAAACCCTATTTAGCAGGGCGATTAGATACCGCCATGGGCGAAGCCTT
>WFNQ01000204.1 GCA_015488565.1 Thiomicrorhabdus sp. | reverse complement strand
TTGAGCATTACATACGATATTACAACAATAAAAGGTTAAATTCAGTGCTTGGCTATATTACACCCGTTCAAAAAAGACAAAATTTACTCAATATAGCTTAGAAAGCCTACAGAAATACTTGACCACTACATTGTACGGTGCTGTTTTTTAATAACGTTTTATTGACTTGGGTACGAGAGCGCACAATAAACGACACCTGAACTGTTGGTAACACGAAGCATAATCACCCCTTTCTCTATTGTTCACGATATAGCAATAATGAATTACCATTTCGCTGGTTTTTAATTCCATGAACAAGCGTTAACCTAGCCGTAAATCACACAAGTACTTAATTTAAACAAGATATCTCAGGAGAAAGACATGCAGAACTTAATCTCATATAGTGCCCCTTTAGGTCGCTTATTACTTGCCAGTATTTTTTTAGTTTCAGGCATTAATAAAATTTTTAGCTATTCTGGAACGCAAGGTTATATGGAAGCAATGGGTGTACCAAGCAGCATACTTCCGCTGGTAATATTAATTGAAATTATTGGAGCCATCGCCATTATTTTAGGCTGGCATACCCGAATTGCGGCACTAGTTTTAACTGGATTTACGCTGTTAGCAAGTATTCTATTTCATTTTGATTTTGCTGATCAAATGCAGATGATTATGTTTATGAAAAACTTAGCCATCAGTGGTGCGTTCTTATTGTTGATTTATCATGGGCCAGGAGCCTTCTCAATTGATAAAACCAAAAGCTAGGTAAGTATGATGATTAAAGAAGTACAACAAACTACCCGTGGCACCTCTGTATCAGGTGGTGCAGGGGTTAAAATAATCCGACTCATTGGCACTTCAAAAACCCCCCTATTAGATCCTTTTTTAATGCTCGATTATTTTGGCTCTGAAAATCCAAATGACTATATTGCAGGATTTCCTGAGCACCCTCATCGTGGGTTTGAAACCATGACCTATATGCTCTCTGGCTATATGCGCCATGAAGACAACCAAGGTAATTTAGGTTTACTTAAACCTGGAGGGGTACAGTGGATGACTGCTGGAAAGGGAATAGTACATTCTGAAATGCCTGAACAAGTTTCAGGTGAAATGCGCGGGTTTCAGCTCTGGATTAATTTACCAAGCTACGCCAAAATGTCCTCTCCGAGCTACCAAGATTATGAGTCTGAAGCGGTACCTGTTGAAAAACTTTCTGATGGCAGCCAAATAAAAGTTATTGTTGGAAGAACCAACAATGGAACTTCTGGCCCTGTCACTAACCAATTTGTTCACCCTCTTTTTATGGATGTTAACCTTTCTGCTGGGCATCTTTGGATACAAACAGTCAACCCTTTAGACAACAGTTTTATTTATATCATTGATGGATCCATTTACATTGGAGAACAGCAAAAAGAGGTCATACAAGGAGATTTGGCAATACTAACCCAAGCTGACACAATATCACTACAAGCAGGGAGTAAAGCAAGTCGCTTTATTGTCGCCTCTGCCTTGCCCATCAAGGAACCTATCGCACGCCATGGGCCTTTTGTAATGAATACACAAGATGAGTTAATTCAAGCCTTTGAAGACTTTAGAAAAGGTCATTTTTAAAGTTTCTTCAAAATAGCCAGACTTTGTTATTCTGGTTCTTATAAAAAGGGGATTCATAATACTATTAATAAGACATCAATAAGGGGAATAGCATGGGATTTTTAGTTAATGGACATTGGGAACCCGTGTGGTATGACACTGAAACCACACAGGGTGAATTTAAGCGCTTGGAGTCTGTTTTCAGGAATTGGATTACAGTTAGTGGCCAAGCTGGCTCTACAGGCATTGGTGGCTTTAAAGCAGAAGCCAATCGCTATCATCTATATGTTTCATTGGCTTGCCCATGGGCACACAGAGTCCTAATTATGCGAAAACTAAAAGGGCTGGAAGAGATGATCTCTATCTCTATCGTAAATGCCTATATGAATGACCAAGAAGGTTGGACTTTCCATGAAGGGTTGGGCGTTGTGCAAGACAGTGTTAATCATAAAACCTTGCTGCATAAGATTTATACCTTAGCCAAGCCAGACTTTACAGGCGTTGTCAGTGTCCCTTTACTGTGGGATAAAAAACAACAAACGGCGGTTAATAATGAGTCTTCTGAAATTATACGCATGCTTAACTCCGAATTTAACCACCTTTCTGCCAAGTCTGGAGACTACTATCCCCCCTCTCTCCAAACAGAGATTGATCAAATAAATGAATTCGTCTACGACAACATTAATAACGGCGTATATCTAGCAGGATTTGCAACAAAGCAAGCGCCATATGAACAAGCGGTAGTTAAATTATTCAATGCTTTAGATGTCTGTGAAGAGCGCTTATCAATGCAGCGCTACCTGGTGGGGGATCAATTAACAGAGGCTGATATCCGTCTATTTACAACCTTAATTCGTTTTGATGCCGTCTATTATGGACACTTTAAATGTAATCTCAAGCAGTTGATCAACTACCCGAATCTTTTTAACTATGTACTCGATATCTATCAAAAAAAGGGCATTGCTGAAACGGTAGACTTAGATTACACCAAAGCACACTATTACGGCAGTCACGACACAATCAATCCAAACGGAATTATTCCACTAGGCCCGATTCAGAATTTTAACCAAACCCATAACCGAAATCGATTTGAATAAAAAAACAAGGGGTTTAAAGAACAT
>WFNQ01000203.1 GCA_015488565.1 Thiomicrorhabdus sp. | reverse complement strand
ACGTAAAATGAACGCCAAATACTTAGAGATGCATCGTATGATTCAAAACCAGTACACCGCACAATATTAACCTAACTGACCATACAAAAGAGGGGGGGAGAATTTTTAAAGCACATCGTTTTAAAATTTCTCCCCCCCTCTTTTGTTTAGATTTGTTTAAACGTTATTTAAGTACGGTTTAAGCACGATCTTTTTTAAGCGCATTCCAAACATAAATGGCATAAACAGATAAGCTCACCGCAATCATCCAAACTACACTCTCTGATGCCACTAAACTAGACGAAAATACGACTAGAACGGCGACGGGAGATAACCATTTTAAGTCTAAAATAAGCCAGTTCATCCAAGGTGCTTTTAAGTCAATTTGCTCTTGAAGCTGATCTTTTTTCATTACCCACACCATAAAGACCGCCATTAATAACCCACCCAACGGCAACATAATATTAGAGGTAATGTAGTCAACCGAGCCAAAGAAGGTTCGTTCACCTAAAAAGTGAACATCTTGCCATGCGTTAAACGACAACACCGTTCCAACACCAAACACCCAAATTAAGCCTCCTAAAATCCAAACCGCTCTCTCTCGCTTAATCCCCCAGTTTTGGTCAAACCAACTGACCACGGGTTCAATGAGTGAGATGGCTGAACTGAGTGCCGCCATCACCACTAAGGCAAAAAACAGTGTGCCAAAAAACCAGCCGCCAGTCATTTGACCAAAGGCCACGGGTAAGGTTTCAAACAGTAACCCAGGACCTGAACCCGCCTCTAAACCATTGGCGAATACAATCGAAAAAATAACCAAACCAGCAATGAGTGCAATCGCGGTATCGGCAAATGCAATCCATAAACTGGCTTTGACAATCGAGCCTTTTTTAGACAGGTATGAGCCGTAAACCATCATCGTGCCCAATCCAATACTCAGGGTAAAAAAGGCATGTCCCATCGCAATCAACACCGAATCCCACGTTAACTTTGAAAAATCGGCCGCAAATAAAAAGTTAACACTCTCACCAAATGCGCCTGTGGTTGTCGCATAACCAAGCAGAACCAACAAAATCAATAACAACGCAGGCAACATTAAGTTAATCGCCTTTTCTAATCCCGCTTTTACCCCTTTTGAGACGATGTAAATTGTGGCCAAACTCACCACGGTATGCCAAAACAACAACTCATACGGGCTTGCCATTAGGCTTTCAAAATGACTGTTTGCCTCACTGGCGTTCATGTCCACAAAAGAGCCTGAAATACTTTGCACAAAATATGAGACGGCCCAACCTGCAATCACGGTATAAAAAGAGAGGATTAATGCACCCGCTAATACGCCATTCAAACCCAACAGTGCCCATAATCGGCTGGCACCATTTTCTCTCGCTAAATTGGACATCGCCTGAACGGGATTGGCTTTTCCTGCGCGGCCTAATGCAATTTCGGACATTAAAACAGGAATCCCAATCAATAGAACACACGCCAAATACACCAGTACAAATGCGCCGCCACCATTTTCACCGGTAATGTAAGGAAACTTCCATAAATTTCCTAGCCCCACTGCCGAACCTACTGCGGCTAAAATAAACACGGTTTGAGAGGACCACGCATCGGTCGAAAGTTTTAACTGCCCCATCCATCTTCCTTTATAATAATTATTCCAAAACATTATACACAAGTGACTCATGCACATTCAGGCCAACTACTCATTACTTCCCCACAATACGTTTCAAATAGACGTTAAAACCCAGTACTATATTGAGATTAATCGCCAGAGTGATATTTTAACGCTAAGAACCGACATCAAACTCGCCTCTCTACCTTGGCGTATTATTGGCGGAGGCAGTAATTTACTGTTTACCCACGATCTTGAAGGGGTAACCATTCGGTGTACTTTTAAAAACATCACCGTGGTAAAAGAGGATAACGATAACGTTTGGATCTCCGTTGGTGCAGGCGTGGAGTGGCATGATTTGGTCACCTATACCGTCAAAAAAAACTGGTGGGGACTGGAAAACTTAGCGCTGATTCCCGGAACGGTTGGCGCAGCTCCTGTACAAAATATTGGCGCGTATGGTGCGGAAGCACAAGACAGCATTACCCGAGTACATGCTTTAGATATTTACGATGGGCAACGCAAAGAGTTTCGACATTCTGAATGTCAATTTGGTTATCGAACCAGTATTTTTAAACAACAATTTATTAATAAATTATTGGTATACCGTGTAACGTTTAGGCTAAGAAAACAACACGAAGGCAAGCCCAACTTAGTATACGAACCCCTCAAAAACGCACTCGAATCGTATAAAAAAACAGATTTAACGCCTAAAATAATCTACGACACCATTATTCAAATTCGTGAAAGTAAAATTCCTGATTATCGTAAAACAGGCAACGCGGGTAGCTTCTTTAAAAACCCGGTTGTGGATATTGAGTATTTTGAAAAACTACACGAAAAATACCCCGACATGCTTCATCATAAAATGCTGGATGGCAGTTACAAAATACCCGCCGCTTGGTTAATCGAACAAGCGGGTTGGAAAGGAGAGCTGCATGGACACGCCGCTGTATCCAATCAACATGCGCTCTTTTTAATCAATTTAGGCGGAGCAAATGGTACAGAAATTGAGGCGCTTGCTCACCTTATTCAAGAGGACGTTAATCATAAGTTTGGTATTCACTTAGAACCTGAAGTCATTATTTTATAGTGGTTTCAGCCTCACTGCTAACCGATTCAATGTGCAGAGTACGTGTCGGAAAGGCCATCTCCGCACCGTGTGCTTCTACAATATCACTGATGGTTAGCAACACATCCTCTTTAATATCATGAAAACGAACCCAGTTGGTGGTTTTGGTAAAGGTGTAAATAAAGAAGTCCAAAGAGGAGGCGTTAAATTGATTAAAATTGACAATCAACGTTTGACGCGTATCAATTTCAGGGTGATTTTGTAGCATGGTTTTCACGGCTTTAATAATATCCCGCATTTTATGTACGTCCGCATACCGCACACCCATGGTCTCCTTAATACGACGATTGGTCATTCTGGATGGGTTTTCAATCGCAATATTGGCAAAAATTCCATTTGGAATATACAACGGTCGTTTATCAAAGGTGCGCACAGTGGTCATGCGCCAACCAATGTTTTCAACCGTTCCTTCTATTTGACGATCTGGAGAGCGAATCCACTCGCCCACTTTAAAAGGTTTATCCAAATACAGCATTAACCCACCAAAGACATTACCCAGTAAATCTTTGGCCGCAAACCCAATAGCAATGCCCCCTACCCCACCAAAGGCCAGTAAGCCTGTTAAGCTCACGCCAAACGCATTTAAGAAAAACAGCCCAGTTAAGATGAAGGCAAACAGTTTAATAATTTTAGCTAAGGCCTCTACCGTCACCTCATCTAGGCGGTCGTCGCCTTCTGCAAAACTTTTAAGGTGTGTCTCTAATCGCTGAACCAAGCGAATGACAAACCACCCAACCGACAGGGTTAAAATGGTATTTTTAAACGCATTGATGTAATCCACTACCCCTACATAAATTTCTAACTGCAAAATTAACGTGGTTAAGGCAAGAATGGTTCCGCTAACCCAAATAAAGAACGATACGGGTGCTCTGGCGGCATCCACAAAACTGTCCAACCAAATGCGCTCTCTTTTTTCTAAATAGAGATGAGTCGTTTTTAAAATACGACGTTGCACCACGTCTGCAATGGCGGTCACCAATAAAATACTAATGACCAATAATAACCAAACCTGACCACCAAACAAGGCCACCAAACTTGCCCAAAGTTCCATCACAAATGCCATATTAAATTAACTCCTGCTGATCGTTTACTTGGTTTAACGCGTTTGCCACAGTCACCGCCGCTTGCCATTGTGGGTCAAACTGTAAGGTTTGATATTTAAACTTTCCGTGTGCATGTAATCGAATTAATCGCGCATGAGAGAGCGTTTCCGAATGCCAAGTTAACTTACTCAACACGTCATCAGCCGCCATCGAATCATTACACACCAAGACCAAATCGCACCCCGATTGCAATGCTTTTAATACGCGCTCTGGTGCGCTACCATAAGCTTGTGCGGCCTTCATGCTCATGTCATCACTAATAATCGCCCCTTCAAAATGACACTGCTTTCGCAAAATCGCCTGCAACCAAACCTCCGAAAAACCGGCTGGCAAGCTGTCTACTTTTGGGTAAATCACATGCGCGGGCATCACCGCATCCAAGCCATTTTCAATTAAACGCAAAAAGGGTTGCATATCATGTTGCTGAATCTCGGCAAAAGGCCGATCATCCACCGCCACATCAAGATGCGTATCCGCCTCAATAAAGCCATGACCCGGAAAGTGTTTTGCCACTGCCGCCATGCCCGCTTTTCGCATCCCCAACATCAAATGAAAGGATAAATTACTAACCGCAACGCAGTGACGATGAAAAGCACGATCCCCAATCACAGTACTGCCACCATAGTCCAAATCGACCACGGGGGCAAAACTGAAATCTACACCTACCGACAACAACTCCGCAGCTAATAACCAACCCATTTTTTCGGCCACATCATAACTGTGCTGTTCATTTTGCTCATACAACTCGCCCAATAACCGCATAGGAGGAATATGGGTAAAGCCTTCACGAAAACGCTGCACCCGCCCACCTTCGTGATCCACCGCAATTAATAGTCGTGGATGACGTAAGCTGTGTATTTT
>WFNQ01000202.1 GCA_015488565.1 Thiomicrorhabdus sp. | reverse complement strand
CACCCCACACTCCTTCCGAATCCTTCCATGCCACTAAACAGACGTTAGTAACATCATAATCTACCCACCAAGCATGTTGTTGTAATTGACTTAAGCTCAACCACTCCTGTTTTAAATAAAGCTTTGTCGGTTTTTTAGAAAGAGTAAGCAAGCTGTTGTCAGCTTTTTGATGAGCACTTATACCTTGATTTAACGCATTTTGTTCCGATTCGATGCCAACTCGTAACCAATCTCGATACCACTCCGACACGTTAACCAAATAACGACACAACCCTATTTTATTCGTCTCCTGCTTAGGTAATGCTAAGAATCCTGCCAAGGCATACGCATCGTTTAGCAGTGCCACCATACTTTGGCACTGCATAGGACGACAAGGCAACTGTGCCAACGCATGATGCAAACGACTGCCAATCAATTCTGGAAAAATACTGGCGAGAGAGAGTGCCATTGAGTTAATTCTGGGAAGTGCTTGCAAAGCCATTAAACGCTGTTCATCCATTAAGCAAATATGAACCTGTTCTACAATCTGCTCATTCACTCGACGTAACCGTAAATTTCGTAAAAACCTAACCGCTTCTATACGGTCTGGCCAGCCCACTTGCGAGACTAACTGCTGACGCTTTCCTGACAGCAATGCCACAATTTCAGACTCCGATAAACTTGAACACATTAATCGCCACACAAGCATCGGAGCATGGTCTAGCAACTCTAAGAGTTGAGGATATTTTCCCGAATAATGCAACATTTTAAGCTGATGTGACTCAAATAGTGCACAACTCTCTTGTACCCACTTAGGAATCTGCTTACGCCAATACGATAACTGAGAAAAATTAGACCATCCCAAAATAGTTAATTGACTTGGATAGTCCGGTATGTCACTCGAACTCATCATTAAATCATCCCAACAAGAAACTCGCACCACACCTAATTTAGGGAAAATTTTTCGGCAATCTATCCATAAAACCTGCTCACACTCATCCCAAAAACAGTGTTGCGCAAGTCGCTGTTGCTTTGCATCTTGATGAGAAACAGGGATATTTGATAACACAGAAAGTCCAATTCATTTCATAAATAGGGGGGGGGAGAAAACACAAAAGCCCCAGTAATGGGGCTGTAAAAACGACTTAAATACCTACCTTAACAAATTAATGTTTATAGGATGCCTTTCTATAATTATCGTCATCATCGCGCTTGTATTTCTTTGAATACTTTTTGTGATCATCGTCATCACGCTTATATTTCTTTGAGTACTTTTTGTGATCATCGTCGTCATCGCGCTTATATTTCTTTGAATGCTTTTTATGGTGATCTTTTTTATATCCATGACCTTGTCCATATCCACCATTATTATCCGCAACATGCCCATCCGTTAGGGTCAATAAAAAAGCCACAATCGCATCTTCTTGAGCACTGGATAAACCAAGATTACCCACTCGACGTTGCTCCATGTTCTCGGAAACCTCTGGCAAACCCCATGCACCCGTATCACGTAAATTATAAAAACGTACCACTTCTTTTAGTGTTTTAAGCACACCATTATGCATGTAAGGTGCGGTTAATTCGACATTACGCAAGGTAGGCACTTTAAAACGCCCATTTTCTGAACGGATATGTAAAACACCGCCCAACCCTAAATCAATTTGGCTTAATGCTGTATTTTGATTCGATTGTGAACCACCGCCAGTATTTCCGCCTGAACCATTTCCAGAACCAGGGAAAATAGGACCAGGATTAGAGCCTCCATCTGGAGCAGATACATCTTTAAATGGAAACTCGGTATTTCTTGGTAGGCCTAAATTGTAATACTGGAAGTCAGTAAATAAAACAGGCTCTTTCGGTGTATTGCTCCCGCATCCACCAGTATGGCCTCCATGACGTTGATGCTTATGATGTCCACGCTTATGGTCTCCATCATGTTTACGCTTACCATGACGATGTCCATTATGCTCTGACTCACCGCATTGATTCATATAACCATTGCTTCGACCATGACCCATGTTTCCACCGTGTCCCATGTTTCCGCCGTTACCCATGTTTCCGTCGTTATCCATGTTCATATTACTCGTATGACATTGATGACACATTGCTTGACCATTAAACAACCTCATGCCTTCTGCTTCTTGTGCGCTAAAACGTGCCAATCCCGCTAAAACATAATCAAATTTAGAGGTAAATGGGTTTAGTTCACTTGAGCTCTCATAAGCCGCAATCGCCTCAGCCATACAGCTATAAGCAGTATCAATATCGTTCATCGGACCGCAAAGCGTTTCGAACATGAGCGCATAGCTTGAACCTTGAATATCCATAAGTACGGATAATTTATCAGGGTTATTCATTTCAACAGGGTTCAAAAAGGGGTCTTTCGCTTGTTCCGCAAGTGTTGCACGGCGACCGTCCCAAAACTGTCCACCTTTCGCAATTGAAGTGTT
>WFNQ01000201.1 GCA_015488565.1 Thiomicrorhabdus sp. | reverse complement strand
ATCAAGTTCATCACCGCATCCTCTTCCATAAAAGAGGTTTCAATATCCAACTGAGTAGATTCAGGCTGACGATCGGCACGCAAATCTTCATCTCGGAAACAGCGGGTAATTTGATAGTAACGGTCAAACCCTGACATCATCAACAATTGCTTAAACAGCTGAGGCGACTGCGGCAGTGCAAATGATTTATTAAGATGGGTACGGCTCGGCACCAAATAATCACGCGCCCCTTCAGGGGTGGATTTGGTTAACATGGGGGTTTCTATGTCCATAAACCCTTGATCATCTAAATAACGACGCATGGTGCGCGTTACGTTATAACGCAACGTCATGGTTTTTTGCATTTCGTCACGACGTAGATCAATGTAGCGATACTTTAAACGCACTTCTTCACTGACATTTTTTTCATCCAACTGAAATGGAATGGGGTCAGCCATGCTCAAGACATTAATATCACTGGCCACAATTTCAATATGACCGGTGGTCATATTTGGGTTAATCGTGCCTTCGGTACGTGAAATAACGTTCCCCGTAATCTGCAACACACACTCGGCACGCAAACGCTCTGCTTTGGCAAAAATTTCAGCCGTATCAGGATTCACCACAATTTGCACAAGCCCTTCACGATCTCTTAAGTCAATAAAGATAACCCCCCCGTGATCTCGGCGGCGATGTACCCAGCCCGCAACGGTGACGGTTTGACCAATAAATTTTTCTGTGACGTGTCCACAATACTGCGTGCGCATATTCTTTAAACCCTTTTTACTAAATATTTTATGAATTTTTGTTCTTTATTTTTTATTTTGTATTCTCTTGTAAAACATTAACCCCGTCTTCTGTTACCAGTTTCTTTGGCACTTCAGGCACGATTACCCCACCTGAAATGACCATTTTTAATGCTTCTTCGACTTTCATCTCCAGTTCAATAATCTCTTGCCTTGAAGCCATAATAAAAAAACCAGAGGTTGGATTTGGCGTGGTGGGTACAAATAAATTGACCACATCCGTCATTCCCGTTTTTTCTTGTGCTTCGCCTTTCAAGCTACTGGTTTGAAAGGCCAACGTCCACAATCCCACGCGTGGATACTGAATCAGAAATACTTTCTGGAAAGTTTGATCGCCTGAGCCAAATACGGCCTGAGAAATTTGCTTGGCGGCAGTATAAATAGAGCGTACCAGCGGAATACGGGATAAAAAAGACTCCCAAAGACGTACGACCTTACCGCCTAAAAAGTTGGCGACCACGACACCCGTTAAAATAATTAACGTCAATGACAGCAAGACACCAAACCCAGGAATATCCACGCCAAACAACGCTTCTGGACGATAGTGAGGTGGCAGAAGTAACAAGCTACGGTCAAATAAATCCACCAAGAATTTAATGACGACAATCGTCACCCCTAACGGCAACCAAACCAATAAGCCTGCAATGAAGTACCGTTTAAAATAGGACACTCTAGGACACCTGTCTAAAAATAAAGAGAGAGAAAACAGGGTATTATAAAGGAATTGAATGTTTTTTTGAAAAACAACTGAAAAGAAACTCTAGTGGCCAACCGTTATCGCTCGCTAAAAGTAGCCATTCGATTCAACCATTTTTTAATGAAGAATAAAAAAACCAGCAAATTGCTGGTTTTTTTAGCGTTATTAATCGCGATTAACACAATCAAACTTATCAAATAGTTACTCTATTTCAGATAAAAGATCGGGGTTAATCACAAGGTTTCTTACGCCATGCGCATAACTTTCATTAAAGGCATTTCCTTTACACCAATCATTCACCGTGTGAATATTTACCTTAGCCACTTTAGGGCGAACATTCCAAGTCACCTTTAAAGGAGAGCCTGACTCGTTATATCCAGGCCCTGTTGTCGAACCTTCATATTGAACAGGAGCACCCGTATTTTTAGGTATATTTAATGCTTGGTTCACACCATTTTTCATGCCATGCTTGGTTAGGTCAACAAAATCCAAAGCCTCTTCATCATTAACCAAGACATAGACTTGTGTTTCCACACGCAATTGAGGGTTCATAACAGAGTCACTAAGACACGATGATAGTGTTGGACCAGGATTGACCTGCGCTGTCGAATGCACATAATGCACTTCAATGGTATCACCGACTTCAAGATCACCCATTTTGCTTGGACAGATTTTCCCCTGAACCGGTTTCAATTCAGCACTGGTTAGCTGACCAGAGTATTTATATCCACTCTGAGTCCCCTTACCATTTCCGTTGCCGGCATAAAGGGTAAATTCTCCCCCCTTATGCTCTGCATTTTTATGAAAGTGAATATTGCACAAATTCATTTTTTCATAAGCTGGTGCAGGACTAAATACTCTAGCATTATGCCCAACAACGGAATCAATATCCCGTGGTGACTGAGGCCCAAACCCCTTGTTTTCTGTATTTT
>WFNQ01000200.1 GCA_015488565.1 Thiomicrorhabdus sp. | reverse complement strand
GTGATCTCATTATTCGCATAAGATTTTCAGTTGAAATGGATTTTCCAGATTCCCCTCTTTTAACCGTGTCGACACTTACTCCAGAGTGTGCAGATAATTCTTTCTGAGTGACTTCTTTTTGAATGCGTTTGTTTTTTAAAATTTGGCCTAGTTTTTTTAAAAGTTCCTTATCAGGAAGATTGTTGTCAGGAAGGTATCTTCCTCCTAGCTTTTTTCCTAGCTTGCGCTTACGTTCTTCGTTTATGGCGTCCATCGTTAGATCCCTAAGTTTACAAAGTTGGCTTCTTTTTTCATGATAAGAGCTTCTTTATTTGCCGTTTCCAAATCACTTTTAATGCTTAATATTTTTTGGGAGCTGACACCAGAACGTGTTGCATATTCGTGCCAGTTATCCATAATCACCTCGGATACATTTTGAATAATTTCAATTTTTTCAGAGTCACTTAAGGATAAAAGTGATGCTTCAACAAGCATATCTTTTGCCGTTATTCCAATTCCTTTACCGTTTATTAGCAGGGAGTGCTCTTTTGTCCATGCCGCTACATTTTTACTAAAGTTATGTGTCAAATCATAAGCAGGGGATAGGCTCCATTCTCCAGTTCGACTCATGATAAAAGAGTGGTTTTTTGTATGGTCATCGTGATTAACTGCCAATACATTAAATACCATGCGGGTAAAGGCTTCTTTTTGATCACTTGCACCTAGACCTAAATTTAAAATAGTAGAAAATAGATCTTTATAGCCAGCAATTTGAGGCACATCGAAATCAATCCCTGTCATTCCGCACATTGTTTGAGTGTGTATTTTGTCGTTACCTTTTCGGTCAAATCTTGATGTTATAAAATGTTGGGACTCTGCTTCATTAACTAAGGAGCAGTTTTGTATATTTATTCCGCAATCATTGGCCATCAAGTAGTAAGCGTATTCAATATTGGTGTATTTTTGAGGCTCCATTTTATTGCCGTCAATATTTACACCATCAAACTTAATTAAGAAGTGCTCAAATTGTTCTGGTACTAGATCATTTCCTGCCAGTACCTTTTTAGTTTTGGGGTGCATGGCAATAAGTGCTTTGGGGCGAGCGCCACCGGCTGAAGAGCCAATTTGAATAAAGTCACTAGAGATATCTTGCAAGTCGCCCTGAATGGCTTTTCTTGCATCGGCAACGATTTTTTTAATCTCTAAGGCTTGTCCATAATTGCTTCCGCTACTTTCAACAGGTTCAAACTCCAGTGCCCCGATTGCTTTAGCCCCAGTATAGGAAAGTCGCTCTAATACAGTAATGCTTGCAGGAGAGCGTCCTTTGCTTGCAAAGTATGAGTCGATTAACTGATTCCCAAATTTATCGGGGAGTGCATCAGCAATAAATTCAGGTAGGCCTTTAAAGGTTTTGTCATTGCGGTTAGTGAATTTAAAAATGCCTTTCTGTAAAGGAAGCAATAAAGGTGAAAGCTCTATGTCAGAGTTTAAAAACTCCTGAGTGTAGCTGAACTCAATTTGACGAAATGATTCACGAAGAATACCGACTTTTTGGCCGAACAGTTTAACAAGAATCATGGCGCTTTTCCTCTGTGCCCTAAGTAGGGTTTATAGTACCACAATAAGATGTGTTAACTGGCAGAGTGTGGTGTATATGCACTATTAAGTGGTTAATTTGTGTCTAAAATAGTAGATATGCATCTTAAAATAGCTGGGCAGGGTCGGTATTACCTTAATAGATACTTTTTAACATTGATTTGAATGGTATTTATTCTAAGTCCGATAGGCTAGGAGCTTGTCCGAGAAGTCTGTCTGCTGGTATTGTGCAAAGGTCTTAATAAACTATGAAACCTAAACCAAGAAACCGTTAAAATAACGGCTCTTCAAAAATGATTAAAATCCCTGACCTCTTATGACTCAATTTGTTCACCTCCATGTGCATTCCGAATATTCTGTAATAGACAGTAAAATTGGTGTTAAACCGCTAATTGCCTTGACGGAATCGGCTGAGCAGCCTGCGGTTGCTTTGACCGATCAATCTAATTTATTTGCGCTGATTAAATTTTATCGTGCGGCCAATGGTGCAGGTATTAAACCGATTATTGGGGCGGATGTATTGATTGAAGAGGGGGGGGGAGAAATTTTTTCGGCTGTTTTGTTGTGTCAAAATGAGCAGGGATACCTCAATTTATCGCATTTAATTTCTCAAGGGTATCTTAAAAACCAACGGTTGCATCAAAATCGTATGGTGGCGTTGATTAAACGGGAGTGGTTGGAGACGTATAACCAAGGTTTGATTGCGCTATCGGGTGGGCGACACGGGGATGTTGGCGTGGCTCTGTTGGCTGAAAACCATGATTTAGTGAACAGCCGAATTGCGTGGTGGAAAAAATACTTTGCCAATCGTTTTTATTTGGAGTTGGTGCGAACGGGGCGTGAGAATGAAGAGGCGTATATTCATAAAGCGGTTGCGTTGGCGTTAGAACATGATCTGCCGGTGGTGGCCACGAATGATGTTCGCTTTGCGACAGCAGAAGATTTTGAAGCGCATGAGATTCGTACCTGCATTAGTAGTGGGCATATACTGATTGATCCCAATCGCCCTAAATTGTATTCAGAACAGCAATATTTTAGAACCTCGGAAGAGATGGCGGCACTGTTTCAAGATTTGCCTGAAGCGATTGAAAACAGTGTTGAAATTGCTAAACGCTGTACCTTAAGTTTGTCATTAGACACCTATTTTTTACCTGACTTTCCTGTGCCAGAAGGCATGACGATGGATGAGTTTTTTATGGCAGAAAGCCATAAAGGGTTAGAGGAGCGATTGGCGTTTTTATTTGGTCATTTATCTGAAGAGGCGTTTGCTGAAAAACGTGCGGAGTATTACGACCGAATTAAGTTTGAGCTGGATATTATTATCCAGATGGGGTTTCCAGGGTATTTTTTAATCGTTGCTGACTTTATTCAGTGGGCAAAAAATCAACAAATTCCAGTGGGGCCTGGACGGGGGTCGGGTGCGGGGTCGTTGGTGGCTTATGCGCTTAAAATTACAGATTTAGACCCGATTGAATATGAATTGCTGTTTGAGCGTTTCTTAAACCCTGAACGTGTCTCGATGCCCGATTTTGATATTGATTTTTGCATGGATCGCCGTGATGAGGTTATTGATTACGTTGCGCAACATTACGGGCGCGACCATGTGTCACAAATTGTAACCTTCGGTACGATGGCGGCCAAAGCGGTGGTGCGAGATGTGGGTCGAGTACTCGGCTTGGGTTATGGCGTGGTGGATGGCATTGCTAAGTTGATTCCCAATGAGTTGGGCATTAAGTTAGCGGGTGCACTTGAGCAGGAGGAAGAGCTGCAAGCGAAGTACGATAACGATGAAGACGCTCGTCAGTTATTGGAGTATGCGCTTAAGCTTGAAGGCACGGTTCGTAATACCGGAAAACACGCGGGTGGGGTGGTGATCGGCCCTAAACCGTTAGACCATTTTTGTCCGTTGCTGTGTGAACCAGATGGGTCAAGTGTGATGACTCAGTTGGATAAAAACGATGTGGAAACCGCTGGGTTGGTGAAGTTCGATTTCTTGGGCTTACGAACACTCACCATTATTGACTGGGCTTTGCAATCCATTAATGAGGGTAAAAAACCAGGTGAGGAAGGGTTTGTCGATATTGCTCGCATTCCTTTGGACGACCAACCCACGTTGCAGATGATTCAAACGGGCAAAACCACAGGGGTGTTTCAGCTTGAATCCAGCGGGATGCAGAGTTTGATTGTGCGTCTGCGTCCAGATAGTTTTGAAGATATTATTGCGCTTGTTGCGTTGTTTAGACCAGGGCCGTTGGAGTCGGGCATGGTGGATAACTTTATTGCTCGAAAACACGGGCGAGAAAAGGTCTCTTACCCCGATGCACAATACCAGCACGAGAGTTTAAAAGAGACGTTAGAACCGACTTACGGGGTTATTTTGTATCAAGAGCAAGTCATGCAAATTGCTCAAATATTAGCGGGTTACTCGCTTGGAGAGGCCGATTTACTCCGTCGTGCGATGGGTAAAAAGAAACCCGAAGAGATGGCTAAGCAACG